>CAZAXO010000022.1:0-17911 GCA_964489085.1 uncultured Candidatus Bathyarchaeia archaeon | reverse complement strand
ATCTAATCCTTTAATACCTGATTCGATTTTCTCCATCGCCTTAAACCCTTGCAATACATATCTTACCTAATATAGCCTCATTTAAATTTCATGTTATTATTTATTATATATATTCTATTACCTTAATAACACATATTTTCTAATTAGAAGATCAACCTGAAAGATATATTAAGCATATTTCTTTGTACACTTTCTACTATTAAATTTATGATCATTCAACAATATTATTATCTTAATTTCTAATGATATTATATTATTATACTATATAAGCAGCGCAATACAATTTTATTAAAAGAGTATAATATGGATGCAAAAACTAATGGAATATAAAATACTACTTCAAACATGTGAAGAATTAGTTGAAAGATCAATAATTGCCTCTTGTATACATGGTTCAAGAGCAGCTAACTATTTTAGTTCGAAGAGTGATTTTGATATCTTAGCAATACTGAAAGATTACCCTGAAGGTATACGATATTATCTTACTCCATATTTAGACGTTCATGCATCAGTTCTCTTTGTAGATGAAGAACTGTTTAATCTCGATGTAACTGAAGGAAGTTTAGGAGAGTTTATTGCAGGACGAATCTTAACACCTTTTATTCCATTGAAAAATCAATCATATTTGAAAAAAAATGAAATAATTCTAAAAAAGAGGATCTGTTTGGAGGAGTTAGAGGAACTTATTCTTGAACATGGGGAACTCTCACGTGGTTTAACCTTTAAACCAGAATATATAGCAGTTTCAAGAATGAAGCGAAGAATGAGGGTATATCCTCCATTAATTTATAATTATTCACAACTTCTTTCTCCCGATAATAAAGAGGAGAACCTAAGTAAGATTATGAAAGGGTATATAAAATCATTAGAGATCTTACAACAAGAAAGGATAGTTAAAAGGAATAATGGAGAGTATTTTCTCGTCAAATCATTTATTGATAGAGTATTAAAGAAGAAATCTATAAAACGTGTTATCAACCTGCTTGCATATAGTCATAGAGCATTACGATCATATCTTGCTCATGGTAGAGCTGGGCGAATAAGCTCTGATTTGGTTGCTAGGGAGTTAACTTTAAAATTTATGAGAGGTTTAAAGCATTATTCAAATCACTCAATAGATCCAACTGAATATCTTTTTTTAAAGACCTCTAAAGGAAGCGCAAGTCTAAAAGATGAGACTTCAGCAATTGAATTGCTTAAACGACTTAAACCTAATGAGGCAATACACATTAAACGGTTAGGCAGCGCTCTCAACGAAGTCTTTCTAGCAGAAGTGGCTGGAGAACAATTAGTTGTTAAAAAGTTTTCTAATTGGTATATGTTTAAATGGTTTATGTTAAATATCGCTGCTCTTGGATCAAAACTCTTTTCTGTTTCTGGTAAAGAACGATTATCCAATGAATATGGTGCTTTAAGGCTTTTAGAAGAAAAAGATTTAGCAGTTCAGAGAGTAATCCATGTTAGTATTCCCCAAAGAATGCTTATTAAGGAATATATTAATGGGTTAACCTATCTCAATATTATAAAGGCGTATTTAGATTTCGATAATGAGGTAGATATACCTTCCGATAATCCTTTTCTGAAATTAGGTGATATGTTTGCGTCGGTACATAAAAGTAACATAGCATTAGGTGATACAAAACCAGAAAATTTTTTATTATCTGACGATGGAAAAGTATATGTGCTTGATTTAGAGCAAGCTAAGGTAAATGGAGATATAGTTTGGGATATTGCTGAACTTTTATACTATACAGGACATTACGCTTTTTCGTTCAACAAAGAATTGGAAACTATAATAGATGATTTCATTAAAGGATATCTTCATTCACACGGAAGCATAAATGTTCTACATAAAGCTGCTTCTCTTCCTTATCTTAAAGTATTTTCCTTCTGGACTCCTCTCCCTATTTTAATTTTTATATCTAATAGATTAAGGACTCTTAAAAAGTAGAAAGATTTAAGAACCTATTTGTTAACATGTAAAATTCGCTAATATAGTAGATAAATGCATTTCTTAAACTATGTTTAGGTGTTTTTTAGAATGAGTAGCCCCGAGTACTGTAATCCTAGATGCCAGTCGTTCAAATGTGCTAATCGAGCTTTAATACCTAAAAAAGAATTATTATGGTGTAGATATGCTGATGACAATTGTGATGCCAAAACATGTAAATTTGCTCAATGTATACGAGGAAAACTTCTTCCAAACGGAGTTTGTGGTCTCTCAGTTAAGCAACGAACAGTTAATCTTAAGCTAAGTGATTTGGATCAGCCAGTTAAAGTATCAGGTAAACTCGCTCAAAAACTAAGAGAACGAGAATTATTCTAAAATTTTGAAATTAATAGACAACAATATTCAAGACGCCATCTTAGCACAAGTGATATAACCAGTGTGAACTATCATAGTCGATAAGGGGCGAGTAGCACCCTTTTCGACTTTCATCTCCCTCAAGAAAAGTTCAAAAGTATGAATATCTAAAAAGCCAGAATCTTTCATAGCTTCAACCGTATATTCAATTTGATTAAAGGTGGGACTAAATGAAACAATAGGAGCATTGGACTTTACAATCTCAGTAAGTTTAGGAATCATCTTCCAAGGATCTCCAATATCAATAACAGCTGCATCTAAATTCTTTTCTTGAATATTTTCAAAAGCATCACTAATTCTCAAAGATACGTACTTGTCTAGCTTTGCACTTTTTAATCTCTTTAGTGCAACATTCGCGAATCTCTTTCTAAGTTCATATGAATAGATATGTCCATTGGGTTTAACGGCGTTCGCTAAAGCAGTAGTTAAAGCACCACTACCTGTACCTACCTCAAAAACCTTTTTACCTGCACATAAATCTAATTTCAATATTATAAATCCTATATCCTTCGGATATAAAATCTGAGTGGGTCGTTCCCCCTTCATTATAAAATCATTTATAGTTGGTCTAAACAACCAGAAAGTATACCCTAACGAACTATTTATCGATTCTCCAAATTTCTTATCTATCGAAAGATTAAGATCTATGATGCCCTTATGAGTATGAAATTTTTTTTGAGTAGCTTTCACAAGCCAACTTTTTCGTTCATCTCTATAGAGAAGTATATGATCTCCTTCACTGATAGTTTCTGCTTGTGATGGAGTCATGCACATGTTCATCTTCTATGCATTACTTATTTCATTTCTGAGATTATAAGATAAAATCCACAGATTACTAAAGGGAGTAAAGCGAGGGGAAACCACCATACTAAAAGTCCTGATAATAATAGAATTAAAAAGGATATAGTTTCTATGATCCCTTTTTTTGTAGAAGGTACTAAACCTTTCATATTAAATCCTGCTTGTTTAGCTGAGTAAAAAACTATCATTATACCTCCATATCCTAATAAAAGATGAAGAAACGTCGCAGGAAATAGTATTCCACCAATAGGTTTCCCTGTTCTAGGGAATTGTAAAGGAATACCTTGATATATTGATGGTAATACTATTCTTTCAACTAATATTATCATTATAATTACCGCAACTCCTGATATAAGGGGGATATACCATTTCTTTCCTTTAATCACTTTTCTTCCCTCAAAGATTTAGCTTCATCTAGAATACTATATAAACATGCCCGCCAATCCAATAAAAAGATAGCCACCACCTACGAATTATTTACTATAATAACTCTTCAAAAATTGTATTTTATCATTCAAAAAATATAATACCGTATTCAAAAATATTTCACTATTATTGAGGTATCTATATGGGAAATAGCTATACAATTACTATTAAAGAGCAGAATAAGGCTATTAGAACACCAAAAGAGAGTACTGAAATCTTAAAAGGAGTTATAGGGGCAAAACGTATAGCAAAAATGAAAAAAGAAGCAATCGAATGTCCTGTTCTAGAGAAAACAGTTTCTTTTGTCGAATGTTACTCATGCTCAAATTTCATTCGAAGAGTAAGGGGTACAGTCCATTGTAAAGGAGAGCCCCTTGATAAATAATTTTTTTTAGGAAGAGATAGGTTAAAATAGATTCTATATTCTGTTAGTGTAAACAGGTTTGATCTTATATGACATATAAAGCATTTGATATTACTCAAATTAATGCAAGAGAAATAATTGATTCTAGAGGTAATCCAACCGTTGAAGTAGATATCCGTACAAGTGGAGGATTTTTAGGAAGAGCTTCAGTTCCTTCAGGAGCTTCTACTGGTCTTCATGAGGCTTTAGAATTAAGAGATGGTGATAAAAAGAGATTTCATGGTAAAGGTGTACTTAAAGCAGTTGATAATATACATTCAAAAATTGCGGCTGAACTAATAGGAATGGATGTACGCAATCAGAGAGATATAGATTCTAAACTAATCAACTTGGATGGATCGACAAAAAAATCTAAATTAGGAGCTAATGCTATTCTTGGAGTTTCTTTAGCCTCGGCTAAAACAGCTTCTGTAGGATTAGGAATTTCACTTTTTTATTATCTTGGTGGAATAACAATAAAACGTTTGCCTGTACCTATGATGAATGTCATCAATGGTGGTAAACATGCTGGTAATAAATTAGCTATACAAGAGTTTTTAATAATGCCTGTAGGTTTTCACTCCTATTCAGACTCTTTCCAAGCAGGTGTAGAGATTTACACAGAATTAAGTAACTTACTCAAACAAAAGTATGGATCATCTGCTATTAATGTTGGAGATGAGGGTGGTTATGCCCCTCCCATGGTAACAACCAATGAAGCACTTGAATCATTATGGACAGCAATAGAAAATGCTGGATATACTCCAACAACTCAAGTTTGGCTTGGTGTAGACGCTGCAGCATCGAGTTTTTATGAAAAAGAGAATAAGGTATATACTATAGATAGTAAAAAATTTTCAGCTGATGAATTAATCGATTATTATGGTGAAATAATCTCCTCATATAAAATTAAAAGTATTGAAGATCCATTAGATGAAGAAGATTTTAAAGCTTTTTCTGAATTTACCTCTAAATATGGAAATCAGCTACAAGTAGTTGGAGATGATTTGTTAGTAACCCAACTAGAAAGACTAAAGAAAGGAGTAAACTTAAAATCGGCAAATACGTTACTTTTAAAAGTTAATCAGGTAGGATCTTTATCTGAAGCAATAGATGCTGGTATGTTCGCATTAGAACATGGATGGCGAGTTGTAGTCAGTCATCGAAGTGGCGAAACGGAAGATACTTTCATAGCAGATCTAGCTGTTGGATTACATGCACATATGATAAAAGCAGGGGCTCCTGCTAGAGGTGAAAGAATCGTCAAATATAATCAACTTAAGCGAATAGAAGATAAATTATATCCCAACGTGGATTTCTGGGGCCCTATTCTACAGTAAGGAATTACCTATGCTTCCCCCTATCTTTATATAATCTTTATACAGTTAATGAATTCAATCTTAAAATAGCCCTAAAGAACTAGTTTAAACAGTATTTATTCTATTGATTTTTAAAATCTATATATTAGAAATAAATAGATAAAATATATTCATTTAAAAGAAGTAAATTAATAATAAAATGAAGAGTGTTTATCTAATTGAAGATAGACTCTACGTGTCGATTAGAGAATTTTCGTCGTTTTCTTATCATGAGTACTTGTAGTGATTTTATATCCGACTCTTATAATAATGATACACACATATTTCCAGAAAGGAATTTTCCAGGAACTATAATAGTAGAAGCGAAAGATAAAGAAACCCTCTCTATCAACGAAGAAATACACTTTGTTAGAGTCGAAGAAGTTGATCGTATTATCTATACCTCAAAAAGTAAGAGCACCAAATTGATATGGAAAACATTAAAAAAAGATTTAGGAAAAGTTACAGGAGAAGCAAGTTTAAACAGTCTAGTAAATCTCGTATCGACCAATGTAATACCTTCCAAAAATACTGTAACCCACTTAACCAGCTAACGGTAAAATCAAAATGAAGGATATTAATATATCAGATAACTCCCATTTTAAAAGACTTATAATTGCTTTGTTACAATCCTCGAAAAATCTATCAAGCATATCATTATATCAACTTAATCAAGCAACAAAAATATCTTATGAAAATCTCTTTTCTCTGATTACAGATTTATCCGCAATTTCTATTATTCCTAAGATGACGAATGAAAAAATAATGTTAAACAAATCATCTTCCATTAAATTAGCATTATTAGCAGTAAAGAATGGAAGCGATATTGAATATGTTAGTCGTTTCTTAGATTGGAAGAATTTTGAATTATTCATCGGAGAAACCTTATATGCAGAGGATTTTCATGTAATGCATAATTTCTATTTAAAGGGAAGAAAAAGATATCAAATAGATCTAATAGGGATACATAACTTCTTAATTCTTGCAATAGATTGTAAACATTGGAAATATGGTCATGGTCGAACACGTCTTAATATATCCTCACAGATCCAGTTTGAGCGCGCACAATCATTAGCAGCTTTTCTCGAAAAAAATAATGTTATCGAAAATTTTAATCTTAGACCTGGTGATTATTATTTAGTTCCTGTAATAGTTTGCCTCTCAAATAACTCCTCTAAATTTCACAATGGAATACCGATAGTACCCGTTTTACAATTTCAAGATTTTCTCAGACAAATACCATCCCTACCTATGATTAAATCATTAAAACACATTTCTTTTCAAATAAATACAGCACAAAAGAATATTAAGACAACTTAGTAATAGTAACAAGAGATATTAAGTAAAGTGGTATTTTAAACATATATACTGGATATTCACTTTTATCATCAACTAATCTAATAAGTTAATCTTCAATATTTTTCTATAGAATAAAGTCGAGGATGGTTATACTGCGGTGAATGATATCAGATATTCCACAATCGTTGAGGTTTACGATAAACTTGAATCGACAACGAAAAGACTTGAGATGACAACTCTTCTAGTCGAGCTTCTAAATAGAACACCCAAGGAAATTATTAATCTGGTAATATATCTTACTCAAGGAAAACTTTATCCTGATTTCAAAGGTGTAGAGATAGGTATCGCAGAGAAATTAGCTATCAAATCGGTATCGATTGTAACTGGGATTACTGAAGCAAGGATCGAAGAAGCCTTACGTGATTTAGGTGATTTAGGTACAGTAGCAGAAAAATATTTGCAAACGAAAACACAGCAAAGTTTATTCCATCAACCTCTCTCTGTCAATAAGGTTTATAAAACCTTTGAAAAGATAGCTAAAACAACAGGACCAGGTTCTGTAGATATAAAAATTAAACATCTCACACGTCTTTTAAATGATTCTACTCCTACTGAAGCTCGATATCTGATCAGAACGGCTCTAGGAAAATTAAGACTTGGAATAGCTGATATGACAATGCTTGATGCTTTAGCTGAATCATATGCTAAAGGTAAATCCAATCGTAAGATAGTAGAGAGAGCTTATAATATCTCTTCTGATTTAGGATTAGTCGCCAAATTATGTGCTTATGAAGGTTTAGATGGAATCAGAACAATAAAAGTGAAAGTTGGTAATCCTATTAGACCAATGTTAGCTGAACGTCTTTCAAATGCTCGTACTATTCTAGATAAACTAAATGGAATAGGAGCTGCTGAATACAAATATGATGGTATCCGCATTCAAGCACATATCAATTCTAAGACGATATCGCTTTTCTCTAGGCGACTTGAGAATGTAACCTCTCAATTTCCAGATATTTGTCATAATCTACGAGCCAATATTACAGCATCAGAAGTAATAGTCGAAGGAGAATGTGTAGCAATCATTCCTGAAACCGGAGAAATGCAACCCTTTCAAATGATATCTCAAAGAAGAGGAAGAAAACATAATCTTCAGAAAATGAGTGAACAAATTCCCATTAAAATCTATCTTTTTGATTTACTCTATCTGAATGGAGTAGATTATACTTCAATTGAATATCCTAAACGAAGAAAAATCTTGGAATCAATTATTATTCCATCAGATAAAGTCGAGTTATCCCGTCAAATTATTACCCGCGATATAAATGAACTTAATCAATTCATGGATCAGGCGGTATCGGAGGGATGTGAAGGGCTTATTGTTAAATCCATTAAGGATAATTCTCTCTATACTGCTGGTGCAAGAGGATGGCAATGGATAAAATATAAACGCTCTTATAAATCTGAAGTAGTAGATACCTTTGATCTTGTTATTATAGGTGCTTTTAAAGGAAGAGGAAAGCGAACAGGTTTTTATGGGACTCTTCTTATGGCAGCATATAACCAAGAGGAAGACCTTTTTGAGACTATTTGTAAGTTAGCGAGTGGGTTTACAGATAATGATCTCATTAATTTTCCAACATTTTTAGATTCGTTTAAGATTGAGAAAAGACATATACGAGTTAAGTCTTTAATAGACCCTGATGTGCATTTTATCCCAAAATTTATATTGGAAGTAGCTGCTGATGAGATAACTCTTTCACCGTTGCATACCTGTGCAAGAAATGTCACAAAGCAAGAATCAGGACTAGCTTTAAGATTCCCACGATTTACAGGAAATTATCGAAAAGATAAAAATCCCGAAGATGCAACAACCTCACATGAGATAATTGAATTATATAATCAGCAACTAAAACATATAGGATAAAAAAAGGTTCCCGTTTTCATATCAAGAAAATACCGAAATTATATGAACTGTCATCGAACAATAAAAAAACTACTTAATATTATCTGTGAGAAAGCTTTAAGTTCTTTCAAGTTTATCCTAAAGATACTAATAAAATGGTTGAGTATTAGTAATGAGTAGTGATGAGAAATCAAACGAAGAAACTTTAGAAGTTAAAGATCTACAGCCATATTCCAAACAGGTGAATACCACAGTTAAAGTAGCTTCTAAAGGAGAAGAAAGAGAAGTAGTTTCAAGATCAGATGGCAGCTCCCATCGAGTTACTGAATTTTTAGTTGGTGATAGTACAGGGAGTATATATCTAACTATGTGGGATGATAACATAGATAAACTTGAAGAAGGAAAGAATATTACTGTAAAGAACGGATATGTTTCCTTATTCAAAGGATCGATGAGACTTAATATAGGCAGATATGGAAGTTTTGAGGATTCAGAGGAAGGACCCACTGAAGTAAACACTGAGAATAATATGTCAGATAAGCAATTTGAGCAAGAACGCAGATTTAGACCATATCGTGATTCTGGATATTCCAGAGGAAGAGGTAGCGGATACCGTCGTAGAAGTTACTAACTTCCATCTCCTTTTTTTTAAAATAAAACACAATTTTTTTTATTATACTATCTTACATTAGATAAGTATGAGCAGATTTAATGAGGACAGACCTCAAATTACCCCCATCTTAAATATTATAAGAAGATCTTCCACTGTAAAATCGATATTCTTTTATAACAAACAACTAAAACAAGCTTATCCTGGACAATTTGCCATGATATGGCTCCCCGATGTTGATGAGATACCTATGAGTATTACAACAAGTCTCAAAGACGATTATGTTGAAATCATTGTTAAAGTAGTTGGAGAAACAACTGAAAAAATTCATGAATTAAAACAGGGTGAAGTTATTGGAGTTAGAGGTCCTTATGGGAATTGGTTTAAAATAAATCAGGAGAGAAATGTGCTAGTTATAGTAGGCGGTACTGGAATTACTCCTTTACGTAACCTTGTTATAGAACAGGCTTTAACGAGAAATATTACTCTTGTTTTAGGAGGGAGCACAAAAGAAGAGGTTCTATTTCTAAATGAGTTAGAAAGAGCAAGAGTTAAAGTTTATCCAACAACTGATGATGGGACAATGGGATTTAAGGGATCCGCATCTCAACTCGGGGAACAACTCATTAAAAAAGGAGAGTTTGATCTTATTCTTAGCTGTGGACCTGAAACTATGATTCGTAGTCTTGCTGATTCAGCCACTAAACATGAAATACCGATGCAGGCTAGTTTAGAACGAATTATGAAATGTGGCTTTGGTATATGTGGTAGCTGTGCACTTGATAAATATCGAGTATGTAAAGATGGACCAGTCTTCGATCTACCTCAATTAATTGACATGAAAGAAGAACTTGGTAAAATATATAGAGATCAGTCCGGTCACAAATTATCTATATAATTTAAGCAATTTTACATAAAAATTCTTCTAAATATTAACTGGTAATCGTTCCTTGCTAGTAATATCAGAGCTGAAAAAAGTAGCAATCCATAACCTTTATTAAATAATGATCTAGAAATACACTGCATAGAAAATCAATATAGGAAATGATCGTAAATGCCTACTCACGGATCGATTACTAAAGCTGGTAAGGTTCGGTCTCAAACGCCTAAATTTGATGGAAAAGAAAGAAAGCATGTTATACCCCGACAGAGAGGCCGTATCAATTCTAGAAAAAGATTGGAATTAGGCAGACGCCCCGGACAAAATCCAGGAAAAAATTTTAGACGATAATGTTGATTATATTTTTATAATTTTATCACTTTCAGATTTATTCTCTATGTATTAGTCATCATCTATGATGTTTTAAGATCATTAATTGCTTAAATACAATACAACCACTATTAGAATCATAAAGGCGCATTCATTACATTGCAAACTTTAAACTCGAAATGTAAAAATGAATTAGCTTGTCAGTTAATACTTGAACATTTATCCAGCTTCAGTATTGAAGACATGGATATTAATTTAATAAATAAAGTTAAAAATGATGTGTGCCGGAAATTACATCTCTCGAAAATACCTTCAAATTCTGAGCTCATTCATGCACTAAAAGGAAATGATCGTTTACGTAGAAAATTAATGATTAAGAAAACAAGAGGGTTTTCAGGTATTATCGTCGTATCGGTTATGTCCAAACCATCTCCTTGTCCTCATGGACGATGTGTATATTGCCCAACAGTATCTGGAGTTCCTCAAAGTTATACTGGTCATGAACCTTCTTCTATGAGAGGTTTGCAGAACAATTATGATCCTTATCTTCAAGTTACATCAAGATTACAACAGCTTCAGGAAATAGGTCATGATTTAGATAAAGTTGAATTAATTATTCAAGGAGGAACTTTTCCATCTACTCCAACAAGATATCAGAAATGGTTTGTGAAAAATTGCCTTGATGCAATAATCGGCAAGAAACATAATTCATTAATTAAAAGTAAAAGAAGTGCTGAGGAATCTTCTGTTAGAAATGTGGGAATCACTATTGAGACAAGGCCTGATTGGTGTGAAGCGTCTCATATCGACTTCATGTTAAATCTTGGAGTTACACGTGTAGAACTTGGCGTTCAAACACTTAATAATTCTATCTATTCGCTTGTCCATAGAGGGCACACCATTGCCGATGTGATTAAAGCCTTTCGTACAGTAAAAGATGCAGGTTTAAAGATATGTGCACATATGATGCCTAACTTACCTAAATCTACCGTTCAAGACGATTTATATGTTTTTCATGAACTTTTTACAAATCCTCATTTTAAACCTGATATGCTAAAGATTTATCCTTGTCTAGTCGTGAAAGACTCAGAACTTTACTCATGGTGGTTATCACGAAAGTACAAACCATACTCCTCTCATATGACTATTGATTTAGTTGCACAGATTAAGAGAATAGTTCCTCCTTGGATACGTATAATGAGGGTGCAACGAGATATTCCTGCAAAAGTTATTATTGATGGTGTAAAAAAGAGTAATTTAAGGGAACTTGTCCAAAGAAGATTATCTGAGACTCAAGGCAAATGTCGATGTATACGATGCAGAGAAATAGGTTTAAAATACAAAGTTATTCCCTCATCATTAAATATAGAGATACGAAAGCATGAATATTATGCTTCTGAGGGTGTTGAATATTTTATATCAGCTGAAGATTTTGAAAAAGATATTCTCATAGGTTATCTCCGTTTAAGGATTCCATCTAAGAAGTTTTATCGTTCTGATGTTGAAGGTGCGGCTTTAGTACGTGAACTTCACGTGTTTGGTCGTATGGTACCTGTTGGACAAAGAGTGTCAGATGCATTTCAGCACAAGGGATGGGGAAAAGCGTTGTTGAGAGAAGGTGAGTATGAGGCTTTACGCAATGGTATGGAGAAAGTACTGGTTAATAGTGGATTAGGAGTAAGATCTTATTACCGAAAATTAGGTTATGAACTTGAAGAACCTTATATGGTGAAATATTTTTAGATACTGAGGAAAGCGATGAATATTAAATCTGATTAAATATGTATATAGAAAGATATTCGAAAGATGTTGTGGTTGGAAGTGTAGTGCATGAGCAGATTATTTGGATATAAGGGGAAAGCCCAACAATTATTAAAGAAAGTTGACGCCGAAGTCGGTGATTTTCTTGAGATCTTTGGTGATAATTATACATTTCAAGGGATTCTTATGCCTCGAACTGAATATGGAGAACGAGACTATCTAGTGATCAAATTAAAAAGTGGCTATAATATTGGTGTGCGAGTGAAACACAATTCACATCTGAAAGTTTTATCTAAGAGTAAATCGCGACCTACCTTTATACGAGAGAAGATTCCGAAAGGAAGAACCGATCTTCCTCGCGTCGATGTGATAAGTACAGGAGGAACCATTGCAAGTCGAGTTGACTATAGAACAGGGGGAGTAGAACCAGCATTAAATGCTGATGATCTCTATAGTATCTTTCCTGAACTCTCTGATAGAGCCAATATTCACGCAAAGATTCTTCTTAGTGAATATAGTGAGAATATTACCGGAACACATTGGAAACAAATGGCGAATTCCGTTAAGAAGGCGGTTGCAGAGGGAGCAAATGGAGTTGTTATCTGTCATGGTACTGACACGATGGGATATACATCAGCAGCGCTTAGCTTCGCACTACTTGATCTCTCTATTCCTGTTGTGCTAGTGGGCTCTCAACGGTCCTCAGATAGACCCAGCTCCGATGCTTCTTCGAATCTTCTTGCAGCTGTTTCAATAGCCTCAGAAGCTCCTTTTGCAGAAGTAGTTATTACAATGCATGAAGAAACCTCTGATGAGCGTATAGCTGTTCATAGAGGCACACGAGTTCGTAAATGTCATACTAGTGCTCGAACAGCATTCAAATCCATCAATAGTTCTCCCATTGCCTATTATGATATTCTCTCTAAAAAATTAAATATCGTTGGTAACATCATAAGGAAGAGAGAAAAACGGAATTTACTTGTTAATGCTGAATTTGAAGAAAATGTTGCTCTTATAAAATTTTATCCTACTATGAATCCTGAATTGCTTGAGCATCTATTAGATCTACATGTGAGAGGTATCATCTTAGAGGGAACAGGATTAGGTCATGTAAGTTCACGTTTATATGCTCCTCTTGAACGTGCAGATAATGAGAACGTGTTCATTGGAATGACCTCTCAATGTATTTGGGGAGCAGTGAATATGAACGTCTATTATACAGGAAGAGATCTTCTTCAAAGAGGAGTTGTTCCACTTGGAGATATGTTAGCTGAAACGGCTCTTGTTAAACTTATGTGGGTATTAGAGCAAAGCAAAGATCTTAATGAAATTAAGAAGACTATGCTTACCAATATTTCCGGTGAACTAAGTTCTAGACGGTTACTTGAATAATTAAAGTAATAAAAATTATTAGGAGAACAGCATCATGGAAGATACTCCTAAGGTTGGTTTGGAGATCCATTGCCAATTGGATACCCAGTATAAACTATTTTGTTGTTGTCCTACTGTTTTATCTCAGAAAAAGCCAAGTAAGCAGTTTCTTCGACGACTTAGGCCTACTCAAAGTGAGCTTGGTGCAGTAGATCCTGCTGCTTTATTTGAATTTCAGAAAGGTAGAACAATAGTATATGAGGCTGATCATGATACCTCATGTCTTGTAGAAGATGATGAAGAGCCCCCCCATCCCTTAAATATGGAAGCAACGGATATCGCATTAGTCATCTCTCTTCTCTTACATGCAACACCTATCGATGAAATACATATTATGCGCAAAGTTGTAATCGATGGGTCCAATACAACGGGCTTCCAGAGAACAGCAGCTATAGGTATAGGGGGGTACATTATTGTTAAAGAGAAAATTATACCTATTGAACATATAAGTTTAGAAGAAGATGCTGCTAGGAAAACTGATGAGAAGGGGTTTACCGTTTTTTATAGGATCGACCGATTGACGATCCCACTTGTTGAAATAGCTACTGGCCCTGTTATGTATACTCCCCAAGAAGCAGAGGAAGTTGCTCTTGCTCTTGGAAGACTTTTAAAGGCAACAAAGAAAGTGAAGAGAGGAATAGGAACGATTCGACAGGACCTAAATATTTCTATACCTGATGGAGCACTAGTTGAAATAAAGGGTGTTCAACGGTTAGATCTTGTATCGAAAGCTGTAGAACTTGAATTTCAACGACAGCGCAGTCTTCTTTCTATACAGAAAGAGCTTCTCAAACGAGGAGTTACTCAAGATAAGCTACAAGAGGAGTTTATTGATCTAACACCTCTCTTTCGAGATACTACATCTAAGATTATAGGAAAAGGTATTAGTGGAGGTGGTCACGTGATGGGTGTGAAACTCCCTGGTTTCTTTGATCTTTTAGGAAGAGAATTGATACCGGATATTAGGCTTGGAACGGAAATGGCGTGGAAAGCAGCTTTTTATGGCCATGTACGAGGAATATTTCACACCGATGAACTGCCGGGATATGGAATTACTGAAAAAGAAGTTTCTGCTCTTTTTCAACGATTCAAATTACGTCATGGATTTGATGCAGCGGTATTAGTATGTGATAAAAAGGATAACGCTTTAGATGCTCTTAAAGCAGTTCTAGAACGCGCCAAGGAAGCTTTACTCGGTGTTCCCGAAGAAACAAGAGCCGCATTGGATGATGGTGGAAGCCGTTATATGCGTCCACGACCAGGATCAGCTCGAATGTATCCGGAAACAGACATTCCTCCTACCCCGATTTCCATTGAACGAATTGAGAATTTAAAACGGAATCTTCCTGAGATGCCTGAAGAGACCATGAAACGATTGAGAACAAAATATAACCTAAACGAGCAACTTTCTCTTCAATTATTAAATACTGATTTTCTCTCCCTCTTTGAACGAGTAGCTTCAACAACACAGATCGCACCAACCGTTATCGCTAATATTCTCACTGAGCAATTGAAGAATTTAGAGAGAGAAGGGGTACCTGTTGAAAATTTAGATGATAAACGTATTGAAACCTTTTTCTTATTAGTCGATTCAGGTAAAACGGCTAAGGAATCCACAGAGAAGGTCTTTGAGGTGTGCGCCAAAGACCTTTCCTTATCCCCCCAACAAGCAATTAAGACTCTTGGACTTGAAATGTTGAATACTAGTGATCTTGAAAAAAAATTACATGTCATTGTTAATTCAAATAAGAAGCTAATAGATGAAGTGGGAGAAGAAGCTCTTCACAAACTGATGGGTCATGCTATGAGGGATTTACGAGGTAGTGTCGATCCTTCGAGGGTTATGATGATACTTAAAGAGATCTTAACTGAAGAGTTAAGGAAGAAAGCCAAGTAATCATTGATTGCTACAACTTTTTCTTTTGTTTTTTTCAGCAGCTATATCTTTTATAGATAATCCTTTTACAGCAAGAAGAATCATTAAATGGAAAAGAAGCTCTGAGACTTCATGAAGAAAATTATATCTTGTGCTGTTAATCGACGGTACGACTTCATTTACCTCCCCAATTTTTTTGAATAACCTTTTCTTTTTTTTGGATACTTGCAATATATGATGATTATGGATTTTATTTCTATTTAATATAGTATATAATATCTGAACGAAAATTCCACCATCAAATAGTTCCTATTGTTAACCTTTTTCTGATAGAGCATTGTGAAAACATGTTTTTTCTCCAGTGTGACAACATACTCCAATCTGATTTACCTGTAACAGTAACGTATCGTTATCACAGTCTAAGAATATTTTTTCAACAATTTGTTCATGACCAGAGGTTTCACCTTTTCGCCATAATGTTTTTCGTGTTCTACTCCAATAATGAACTTTTCCAGTTGAGAGAGTAAGACGTAATGCTTCTCTATCCATAAACGCTAACATTAAAAGATCTTTAGTCTGATTATCCTGAACAACTACCGGAAGTAAACCATCTAATTTATCAAATTGTATTTTAGATATAGTCTCTTCAATTACATCGTTACTAAAGCTAATCATAATTTATCTACTCTCTTAGTCAGTTAACCTATCTTCTTATCTTTATGAAAATGATACTGTCCATTATCAATTTTATCTATCTATTTATTATCCTATTCTTTTTTGGATACAAAAAGTATACTTATAGCTACTCTGATGCTAATGGAACCAAGAAATCTCATCATCGAGTAATTAGCTAACTTATCAACATCATGATGTGATTTAATCAATTTCTTCTTCGTATCGTGCCTCTGCAAGGGCATCCTGTAGTTTGATTGTTCCTTCGTAGATTGATTTACCGATAATTATACCTTGAACTCCAGTAGTTAGAAGTGCTTTAACATCATGAATAGTTTTGACTCCTCCAGCTGCGTAAACAGGCTTTTTCGAGAGCGCTATACATTCTTTTATTAGTTCAAGGTGGGGTCCTCGCAGGGTCCCATCTGATTCAACACTAGTAACAATAATGTGAGCAAATGAATAATCATTAAGAACTTTAAGCACCTCGTTGTAATTGGCGTTACTTGGCTTAGTCCATCCTTCAATCATAACGGTCCCTCTATTTACATCCATAGAAACAACTACTTGCTCCTTACCCACTCTACAAGAAACTTTTTCTATGAAAAGCGGATTTAGAATGGCTGCTGTTCCAAGGATGACTTTTGAAGCACCAGCCTCAATCAATATTTCTGCTTTATCTACTGATCGTATACCTCCGGCAACCTCCATTTTGATATTTACTTGATTTACAATTTTAAGAAGAAGATCTAGATTTGGTTGACGACCCATTGCCGCATCAAGATCAACTACGTGAATCCATTCAGCTCCATCATTAACAAAATTCTTGGCTGCTTCAATTGGATCACCATAGACCTTTTTTTTAGAGGGATCTCCTCTTACGAGTCTTACACAAGAACCTTCCATTATATCTACAGCTGGAATGATAAGAGTCATACAATTTCACCGATTGAAATGCGATTATAAATATGTATTCTCTTTATATACTGCTCTTATGCTGGATGATCTATATAAATTGAATAGTGGGAAAAATGTGGGAAAAATCCGTAAACTATATAAATCTTACGATTAATATCTTGATGGATCTTCTTTGAAACTCAACCATCTCGTTAAAATCGACACAAAAGGGAGAATAGTTCTTCCTTATCCTATTCGTAATGCCCTAAATTTATCTGAGGGAATGAATGTTTTTTTAATTGCTGACCTTAAAGCTAAAGAAGTTAAGTTGATCCCTTTTACAGCGGAACTTGCTGAATTCTCAGTCAAGTTCTCAGATGAGCCTGGCGCATTAGCTAAGACTGCAGCTTTACTAGCTAAATATGGAATAGATCTCTTATCATCTCATTCAATGACAATTGAACGCGGATCGAGAGCAGAATGGTATGCGATTGGAGATCTCACAAAATGTAAATGCACTATTACTGAATTAAAGAAAGTTCTTAAAAGAAGCAATCATATAGTCCATGTCGAGATACATAACCTGAAGAAAAAATGATCTATTGAATTATATATCCTAATAGATAAATGGTGTCTTATATAATTCTTCCTTTAAGAGTGACCTTTACCTTTAAAAAATATTCATTTCAATATATATTATTGGAGATCAATCTTGTCTCAGGTTATTAAGGCCACTTCTGAGAATTGGAAAGAAACAATTACTTCCTCTAAAAAACTCGTTGTTGTCGAGTTTTTCACTCCCACCTGTCCATACTGCGCACGTCTTACTCCTCTCTTCAAAAAACTTTCAAATGAATATACAGAAAAAATGGTTTTCGTTATGGTTAACGCTGTAG
>CAZAXO010000021.1:0-17989 GCA_964489085.1 uncultured Candidatus Bathyarchaeia archaeon | reverse complement strand
CTCCAATTCTTCTCTTCCCTTCATTATAGATTCAGGTGTGTTTAGTACTTCTTTCTCTAATTCCAGAAATTCTCCTAACCTCTCAACTTTATCAAGATGAACTTGAACGCTATTACACATATAGACTTCTCGATCCTTCTCTACGATGACATTTATTGGAAGTACTTGTGATATCAATTCTTTTAGGGATTTTGGATCTTGGATTTCAACTTTCCATACTTTACTTTCTTTTGGGCCACTGATATCTTCTCGTTCATAGAATATCAGATGTGCTTTATTCTGTCCATCTAATTCACGTAATTTTAAACGGCCTTTATCTGCTTTAAAATAGGTGTCTATCTGATGGTAACGTCCTATAAAATCTGCGCTATCATTCAGTAGAAGATCACGAATAGAGTCGCGGTTAGTGATTTGAGCTTTAAGCTCAACCATTGTCTTCGCCAAATTCAATCCCCATTTAGGGAGTGAATGCACTGCTTCTATTTAATTTTCCCTTTTATGTTTAAGTAAATTATGGACATACCCGATATGTTTGAGGTCTCCAATATGGACCTGTCGGCATACCCCATTGTAGGGTATACTGAATCATTCGACGATGATCTTCTAAGGTTCGCTGATACTTCTTTGCCCATTCGTTCTGCCAATAATTATACCAGCTATTTGGATAAAGATAGGGGTATCTTGGAATTGAATAACAGCTCATTTTTTTTCCTCCTTTTGTTTCTTTTTATAGCTTTATAGAGTTTGAAGTTAAAAACATTTACATAATATGAGTATTGTGTTACAATGTTTAGCTCATATTTGTTTCAAGATCTAAGTGAGATATTTTATTTTAAAATATGGTAATTACAGTCTTGTAATACATTCAGTTATTTTAATATTTACTTGAATTTTTTCGCAGCTATAATATGTTTAATATAGGTCTATTATGATAGGAATTTTTCTTAAAATTATATGTCTAAAAATATTTGTGTTATAGAATACATTTTTAAACTTAATTTGGCGCCGCCGGAAGGATTTGAACCTTCGACCAACGGGTTAACAGCTTCAGCCTCGATATAAGTCGAGTCCGCTGCTCTACCTCTGAGCTTTCGTCTACCATAATACTTACTTTTTACACTCGGTAAACGACGGCTTGAATATTCGGCGGCACAATCAATTCTGTAGCTCTTAACACTATAAATATTTAAACTTACTTTTAATACAATTTAGATAATCAAATTTTGAAAGCTCGTAAATCCTTCCCTTTTCTGACAGGAGTTAATCACTATTCTATATGGACTCTTAATAAATCAATATCTTCCTTTAGTGCAGGAGTCGTATTAATTATATCTCTAACGGTGCGTGTTACATCTCTTGATTGTGTTATGTATCGACTTATGATTACGATATCTACTCCTTCTTTTATCAAAGTTGGTATATTTTCTGGTGTCACATCTCCTTGTATTCCTATAAGAAAGATGTCTTTAAAGTTGTTTTTTAAAGTCTTAATCAATCTTAGTTGTTTTTCCATAGGAGTATCTTGTGTTTTATGCAGTATAATTCCGTTTGGGAGTTCTTTCAGAGATCGAAGTTTTTCTATAATTTCTTGTACTCCCATCATATCTAGGAAACTATATATGCCTAATCGTTTAGTTTCGTAGATAAGATTATCAATTGTTTCTTTCGGGGCTACACCTGCTCCAACGACGCCATCAGCTGTCTCATTGAATACTTCATCGACTTCGATCTTTGCAACATCTAAAGTTTTTAAATCAATTATAATAAAGACGTCCTTTCGGATCTCTCGTATTTCTCGAATTGCTTTTGCTCCATGGGTCTTGATAAGCTGAGTTCCTATTTCAAAAGTTATCTTATCACTTGGAGGTATCTCGTTAACGATACGTTTCGCCGTTTCTAAAGATGGTGCATCAAAAGCTATCTGAAGATAAGGCGGTATCCATAATCGATGTAACATGCGAATGCCAAAAATTGGGTGTATCGCTCTATCTTTCTCATAAAGAATTGTTTCTAGCGATGGATAGTTACCCATTGCTCTTGTTAATGCTAATTTTGTTGCACTATAATTATAATGGAAAAGTTTACGCTCATCCTTAGCTTCAGGATTGATAAACACTCCACATATTATTACCCATTCATCAACTTTATTTTCAGGGATAATCTTCTCTTCAACTGCATCAGCTACTGCTTTTGCAACTGCGTATTGGGCGGGTCCAAATATTTTCTTTGCTTGTTCCATGTTTTTGATTGTGACTTTTGGAACAATTAAAGTGGGTGGCTTCGTTATGAGGTTTGGTCTAATAACAGCCAATAATGGAGTGTGCCCTGATGAGGGACATGCTAATCCTGTTGCAAACGCTTGTCCCGCAGCTCCTTCACGATCCCCCAATATGATATCTATATGTGAGACTTCAGGTCCTTCGCCTAATAATGCTTCGCCGAATAAGTATACCAAATAGTTCTCCTCAGTTTTCAAATGAATTATGCAACTATAAAAAATTAACGTCTTAATTACGCGAAAACTCTATAAGAAACTTAAACCAAGTTAGCCCTTAATGTTTAGAAGAATATTATCATAAAAAAGGGCCCGTAGCTCAGCCTGGTTAGAGCGACAGGCTCATATAGCAAATGTAACAGGGAGAAACCTGTTGGTCGGGCGTTCAAATCGCCCCGGGCCCATCAGATTATAACTCTATTTTTTCATAAATATGTGATCTCTTTAGTACAACAATAGAATCAATGGTCTTTAATTAGGCTACATTATGTGCTATTCATGCCGGAAATTCATTTATTTAAGCATTGATATATCATGATTAGTACTGGTGAAAGAACTTAAATCATTGTTTACAAGTAAGATCTATCAAAGAGAAAGATAGAAAGAGTAAAAATCACATATGAAGATGCTTTTTTTCGTAATTTTTCGTATTTATTTCATAATAATGTCATAAACTAATAATAAGGATTTATCACTCAACATATCAGGTGAAAAGAATGCTACGTGCAGATACGTTTACGTCAATAGACAACTTAACAAAACAAAAGAAAGCCGCAATATTACGATTAAAAACAGCTATTCTAAAAAAGAGTGTTGATATCTTAGTTGAGAAAGGTTTTAATTGGATTTTACCGGTTATGCTCGCGAAAAGCACCGATCCTTTATGGCCTGATCCTGGAGCTGGCGTAGAGAAACGAATAGAATTAGAAATTTATAATGAAAAAGTTAGAACAATGCAGAGCATGATCATCCATAAAAGAGTCTTAGCTTCTCTCGGAACTGATAAATTCTTTATTTTATCTCCAAACATACGGATAGAATCTCGGAATAGAGGTTCAACCGGAAAACATCTTTATGAATTTACCCAACTTGACTTAGAGATAGCGAATGGAAAAATGCTTGATATTTTTAGATTATTTGAAGAAATTATTTATGATTCAATAACTTATGTTACTGATAATTTTATTGACGATCTTAAAATTTTAGATAGAAAAATGGATAAACCTCAATTGCCATTTAACGTCTACAAAAGAAAAGAACTTGAAGACACTTACGGGAAGGAGTGGGAGAGCCTTCTATCAAAAAAAGAAGAGAATCCCTTTTGGGTAACAGATATTCCTCGTGAGTTCTATGATTTTGAAGATGAAGAATTGGGTGAATGGAGAAACTTTGATTTAATCCTTCCAGAAAGTTATGGAGAAGTAATCTCAGGAGCTGAAAGAGAATACGAATATACAAAGATCAATAGTAAACTTGAGAGAGATGGTCTGCAAAAGGATCAGTTCCAGCTTCTACTTACTTTAGCAAAAGAAGGTAGATTAAAACCTTCTGTTGGTGCAGGTCTAGGAATAGAGCGATACATAGGATATGTCTGTGGAACAAAACATGTTGCTGAAGTTCAAGTTTTCCCTAGGATTCCCGGTATAGTAACCGAATTATAAGCTATCTATCTGGAATAACTCATTGTTTTGATCAGTCATTTTCCACTATGCCGCACAATTTCTCTCTAATACTTGCTCTAATATCCTTATCAGTCATCTCATTTAAATTAAAAGCCTCAATTTAATCTTCATAGCCCACTGCACGAAGAAACTCTTTCTTAAAAGTCTGATTGAAAGTTAGCTAGTTATGCTTAAATATCTGTTTTTGTAACTTAACTTTCAAAGATTTGGAAATATAAAAGGTGTACAGCTGATGAGCTCAGAAAAGAAACCTCATTTAAACTTGATCGTTGTAGGTCATGTAGACCATGGTAAAAGCACGTTAACAGGTCACTTACTATACCTTTCAGGGGCTGTAACTGATAAGATTATACAGGATTATGAGAAGGAAGCGACAAAGACAGGAGTAGGCGATACTTTCAAATTTGCATTTGTTCTTGACAAGTTAAAAGAGGAGAGGGAAAGAGGATTAACTATAGATTTAGCTTATCAAAACTTTGAAACAAAGAGTGTATACTATACTATTATAGATGCCCCAGGTCATAGAGATTTTATTAAGAATATGATAACCGGTGCAAGTCAAGCTGATGTAGCGATGCTCGTTGTCTCAGCTAAAAAAGGCGAATTCGAAGTTGGAGTTGGAACAGGTGGTCAAACAAGGGAGCATGCGTATCTATCAAAGACTTTAGGTGTTAGTCAAATGATTGTGAGTATTAACAAGATGGATGACGCCACTGTTAAATACTCAAAAGAACGTTATGAGGAATGCCGGAAAGAACTTGAGGAACTTCTTACAACTGTTGGATATGATGTATCAAAAATTAATTTCATTCCCACATCTGGGTGGGCAGGCGACAATCTTACTGAGAAGAGTTCTAATACACCATGGTATGAAGGTCCTAATGTTATAGAAGTATTAGATAAATTTGAGGCTCCTCCCAAGCCTTTAGATAAGCCCATGAGGATGCCCGTCCAAGACGTTTATTCCATAACAGGTGTTGGCACTGTTCCTGTTGGACGAGTTGAGACAGGTATACTTAAAGAGGGTGAGGAAATTATTTTCATGCCTTCAAATAAAAAAGGCGAGGTAAAATCAATAGAGATGCATCATGTACGAGCACCTCAAGCAGAGCCAGGTGATAATATAGGTTTTAACCTTAGGGGTATAGCAAGAAATGAGATTCATAGGGGAGATGTTGCAGGTCATCTTGATAATCCTCCAACAGTTGCAAAAGAATTTACAGGTCAAATCATTGTAATTCACCATCCAACAGCTATAGCACAGGGATACACTCCAGTTCTTCACGCTCATACCGCTACCGTAGCTGCTACATTCGCTGAACTTATACAGAAGATCGATCCAAGAACAGGACAAGTAGTAGAAAAAAACCCATCATTCTTAAAAACAGGTGATGCAGCTATAGTTAAACTCCATCCAATTTCTCCACTCGTTATAGAAGCATTCAATGATATACCTCAACTTGGACGTTTCGCAATACGAGATATGGGTGCAACGGTAGCTGTGGGCGTAGTCAAAGAAATAACAGAGAAAGGATAATATTCCCCTTATCTTCTAAACTTTTTTTTTACCCAAAAATTTAAGTTATTCATACACACTCTCTCTGAAGTCGGTCACTATGGTCAATAAAGCGAGGATAAAATTATCGAGCACAAAACCCCACGATCTAAACTCTATCTGTTCAGAAATAAAAGAGATAGCCAATAAAGCAGGAGTGAAGATAAAGGGTCCAGTTCCTTTACCCACAAAACGGTTATCTGTACCTACACGTAAATCACCATGTGGAGAAGGGACAAACACTTGGGATCGTTGGGAGATGCGGATTCACAAACGCTTGATTGATGTGGATCCAAACGAGAGATTTCTAAAGAGATTAATGCGAATAAAAACCCCAGAAGAAGTATATATAGAAATAGAATTGATCTAATTTATCTCCTGAAAAATTAGAATCTAATCCCAACTACCTTAGTTAACTTTTGGGATTAACTCTCACTCTTTTTAACAATTTTTTCTAATTTTACTTGTAACACTTTATTTTTGTAAGTTGAACCTAATAATTTAACATCCCTTTTAAGGGGAATATCCAGTTTGAGATTGCCCTCATCTGTAACATGAAGAACTCTTCCTTTTAGAAAAATAGCTACTTTTTCACAGGGACTCGGTATCTTCGTGACTATTGTTATATCTCTTTTATTTTCTATTACATCTATATCCCATTTTTCCGTTGAGGAGGATTTTTCATTTCCTTTAAATTGACTCGTAATTTCTTTCATCCAGTACACTAAAATTCCACCAGCTAATAATGCAAGAAAAACTCCAACGATTCCTCCCCCCCTCATTACGAGACGAAGATACATCCCTAGAAGAATTATACCTAATGTACCAAGTATTATCACTATGATAAAACCGAGTGTCGATTCTCGATAATTTATCACGATATATCAGATCCTACATTTTTCTCTATTTTAGCTGTAATAATCTTACACTATAAACTTCAGTTATGTAAACTTATTATTTAGGTTATGCCCGATTCATTGGCTATACATTTTATTTCTTCGATATTTCTCTTATCATTTCCTATAGAATCAATAGGAGTTTCTAAGATGAAGGGGAGATATTTAAGGTTACCATATGAGATAAATGCTTTAAATCCATTTCTTCCTATCTTGCCTAATCCAATATGTTCGTGTCGATCAATATGAGAATTTAGATCTCCTTTTGAATCATTGATATGTATTATTTTTAGATTTTTTATTCCTATGATTTGATCGAATTCGCTCATAGTTGCTTTCACTGCTTTATCTGATCTCAAATCGTATCCAGCCGCGAAAGCGTGACAAGTATCAAAACAAATAGCGACACGATCAGATACTGTAATATTTTTAAGTATATACTGAATATCTTGAAATGAAGTACCGATACTATTCTTTGTTCCTGCTGTATTTTCTAATAATACAGTTACGGTTCCATCATCCTCCTCTAAACTTTCATTAAGAGCAGATATAATTTTTTTAAAACCTTTGTCCTTTCCTTTTCCCAAATGGCTTCCTGTATGTGTTACTAAGTAAGGTATTCCTAGGTTTGAGCATCGCTTCAGTTCAACTTTTAATGATTCTTTAGACTTAAGATATACATCACTTTTTGGTGAAGCAAGATTGGGTAAATATGGCATATGGACTACTACTGGTCCTATATTTGTTTTAGAAAGTTTTTCTCTGAAACTGTTTGATTCTTCTTTCGATAATGCGGTATAATTCCACCCTCTTGGATTCCTAGTAAAAATCTGAAATGTTGTGTATCTATTAGCTATAGCTCTTTCTACTGATAGATCGATAGATCCAGCAATGGATGTATGTACACCGACTCGTAACATAAATAATGTAGATCCTCCAAACTTAATATTCTATGCTTGTTGCTTTTTTACAAAAAATTATGTTATCGAATCTTTTAAAAAATTTAGGACAACAACCACATTCAGAAACAAGGACTGGTTGTAAATCTTCGGTACAAGTTATAACTTCTATAGTGACTATTCTGTATTTCGGATGATTAGGGTTTAGGCGATAAATTTTTTTAAATTCTTCTAGGGGTAGTTCAGGTTTCAGTGGATCCTCAACGTCTATAACCATTTTAATTTTTCGAATAGAACGTTCAGTGATTTTCTTCACCATTCTAGCTCGCAATCTTATCTGTTTCTCCTCCTCGCTGAGATAAAACTGAGATCCATGGATTATCCTGGAAGTACATTGGTAGGTTTTCTGGCTGCTGTGAAGGAACACTCATTTGTACTGCATTAACTTCTCTTCTCTCTTGTTTTGAATGTTTTATTTTGAATGAATCTTTTAGATTACTTACTTCTCGTTTTAACATTGTAACCATCGTTTTTACTTCTGTGACTTCTGACCATAATCGCTGTAAATCATCTGCTAGGGTTACGTCAATTGATGAATTTTGAACTTGATTAGATAATTCCCTGATTTTTGCGGGTATTATCTCATCTACATTTTTATCATTGTAGGTTAGTAATCCTAATCCTATTTCCTCAAGAGTTTTTCCGTCGATTACTGCTGATAACAGTTTAGGCATCGCAATAAAGGTTTTAGTACTTGGAACATGATTAGAAGCTGCTTTAAGCAGTGCTTGGATGAGGATACCCCGGTCTTCAAGGTCTTCTAGAGAAAGTATTTTTACGATTGTTCTGGTCTTTCCATCCGAAAAAGCTAGAACGGTATCATCATTCACTGGTTCTTCTGTAGATCCGCTAGAAATAAAATAATTTTTTATTATATCAATAACTTGTGATCTATTCAAAGAATTTCTTCCATCCTTCCATCTTCTCCCATGTCCATTCATAGTTGATTGGGACCGCATATCCATAGATGACACATCCTCTCCATACAGAGTTTTGAGGTGACTCAGCCATGGTAGTCTTAACGTTTTTTATTTTCCAAGTTCTTAAGAGTGACCGTATCTTCGTTGGAGAATCAGTTGCTATATCCTTCATATTTTCCGGTGGTGTCCAATTAAAGTTTCCTCCAGAAAGAAGTATCTGACTGTATAAATGAGGTTGAAGTTCTATAGGACATTTCTCTACTGAGCCTAAAATTGATTCTCCAAAATCAACCATTCCTCGGAAAATAGTATTTCCTACTCTGACATCTCTTGGTTTTGCCATGCCTCGAGTAAAGTAGCTTTTATAGATTTCATGGTTGGGATTGAATATATATTCTCCTATCAAGAACCGTGTCCATGCATGTTCATCAAATTCTATAACGATGCGAGTTCCAGGAATTTTAAACTTAATTTTAAAACGTTTCTTATCCTTTTTTGAAGCTTCGACAGCATCATTTAAGTTGATTGGGATAAGTCCTACGTTTTCCTTCACAGATCTTATGAATGATTCCTGAGTAGTTAAATCAGCGTAACCGAGATCTTTAAGAATCTCCGTTGTTAATGCGTTGGCGTCTCCTCCTCCCCTATTTACTGCTACAATAGCGTTTCGTATAGGATACCTAGATATTGGACATACTTGCGTATTTCCATGACCTGACTCTACTACAACACATGTTGTAGCTTTATGCGCGATTGCTACGGCTAATGGTTGAGGAATCACTGTAACTGCTTTTATAGTTCCATTTTCCTCTGTAATTCGTTTATATATTTTAAAAAGTTTCTCATACATATATCTCGGAGATACTGATGAGAGAGATGCTACGAGATAGAAGCCATCAAAATTTTCATCAGTCGGTTTAAAGATGTTTAATGCGTACCTTGAGATCTCCTCTACTATTCTCCACGCTTTTTCATCGTCTTTCTCTATTACTCCATTTCTCATAGGATGTATTAAACGACTGGATAGATCTTCACTTGATTGGAGATATAAAGGAATATCATTTCCAACGATAACTTCTTTCGGTATCTCAAATGCTCGATACATAATTGATTCCTTATCTGGAAAGTATCCTCGATTCTCAGTGATTTGTGGTACTTCTCCACAGGTTATTGGACCGAATTTGAAGTGGCTTGTACCGTAATCTAATCCAAATGTATATGATCTCCTATATTCCTCCTCGCTAGTCAAATTTCCCAACCTTTTTAAATAATATTTGCATAATTTTGCTTGGGTTTAAACTTTCTTTAGTAAATTTGGCTAAAACGTTAATCATCGATGCTTTCGGATACGCTGCTATTCTTAATTGTACATCATCGAAGGTGAGAGGAGTTTCAAAATTGTCGAATTCATGGATCTCTGAGAAATCTTCTTTCTTTAATTTTCCAATTTCTCGTAATGCATTAAAGTCTACGGGTACTTCCCTAATACTGAATGTTAAACCACATTTCTCGGCTATTTGTAAAGACGCATTTACCATGCAATCTATAAAACTTAGTCTAGCAGATTTAAATTCTATTAATAATTCAGTAGTATCCTTATTTTTTTTCTCATGAAGTGGCTGGATATATCCATGTGCGAAGTAATAATATCCTCCTCGTTTACCTTTGTATCGAATAACTTTGGTTAACTCTCGCATCATCAGCGTCCATGGATTCTTTCTTTTTTTTTCTGAGATTAAGTTAAGAGTTCCCGTTAGTTTCATATATCCCATTTTAGGTGAATCTTTTTTTTTCACTATCAATTATTAAATGGTCTCCTTCGATTCTTATATGTACAGTTTCATTAGGCTTGAATGGAAATAGTGAATCCTTAACAAGATCAGCTGGAATATAGAGAATTCCTGTATTTCCTTTATTTGTTGGAATTATGAGGCGTGCTTTTCCTTCAAGCATACTTTATACACCATAGGTTTTACCTTATATTTTACAGGGTAAAACAATTTTTATCAGACCCTAAAATAATAGGAGTCAGATGAAAGTATTTTCTACCAAAATTTAAGTAAAATAACTGTCATCGGTTATCTTCAGGTTTCCAAATCTCCACTTTTTTAATTCCTTCCTTAGAAAAATACCATACCTCAGTCTTTGCCTTATACGCTTCAGCCCACTCCTTCAAGCGTCTCAACTCTTCTTTTCCTATATGACTTTTTTCACTTTTTACTTGTATCAATAAGATTTCACCTTTCTTTCCAGCAAATATGTCTACAGGACTATGCGAGGCAGCAGTTCGGCAGCATTTCCATCCTTCTTTACGCAACAGTCTTAATGCAGCGTACTCTTTTTCACGACCACGACGATAGGGTGCCTCTCCCAAGTTAACTCCTCCACCTACTTCTTTCAGAAGATAGTAATCTTTAAGGATTTTATGTTTAAATCATGATTGGAATCATAAAACATTTGCCTTCTCTCCTTAAGTAAATTTAAGTACAACACTACTCAGCCTATATTCATAGATATGAAACTAGTAAGTACCCTTTCAACAACTCTAATGCTATCAATATTAATGGTAATTCTATTAATTTCATATCCAGTAAATAGTGAGAGCACAGCAAAAATATATGAAATCGAATATCCAGATAAAGTATATTCCGGAGAATCTGCAAAGTTAATATTTACCATATTTAATCCCTCACTTGAGGATCCAGTGAATAATCATCCACGATTTTTTTTACGTCTTGAACTTGATGGAGTTCTAGTAGAAGATGAGTTATCTCGAAGTTGGGAATGTCCTAAAGGACAGTCAGTTGAACGAGTAATTGTACTGTCTTCTCTTGTTGGACCCCAAACCCATCAAGTACTTTGTAAATTATATTGGTTGAATCAAAGTGTTGCAGTTATTCAGGACACTCGTTCTCTTCAGATACAAACGATTAAACTTATGGTTAGTGAATTTCAATCATCTTTAAATGAAGTATCACTTGGAAAAAAAGAGGCGACTCCATTTTATATTCAATTCTTAAATCGTGGAAATGATGTAATGTACGATACGAAGCTATCTGTCCAAGAAGATACTAGAGTATATATTTCACCTCAGCAAGTAAATTTAGGAGACCTCCAACCCAATACTCTAATTAAAGCTGATTTCAGTATAGTAATAGATTCCACACGAGCAGAAGGAGATATCGAGACTTTCTATACTGTTATGTATAACGATTATAGAGGTACAACTCATACAGAAGAATTTAAAGTAACTATTAATTTACAAAAAGGAATAGTTAATATTCAACTTACCTTATCTGAAGCTGAGGTTATTTATAATAGCGGACTTAGCATAAGTGTTCTTCTTAAAGACGATGAAGATAAACCGCTATCAAATCAACCAATAGAATTATACTTGGATAATAGGAGTATTAGATTATATCTTACTAATGAAAATGGGATGGTTTCAACAACTCTCAATATGACGCAGGATGTAGGAATACATGAAATAAAAGCGCTATATAGGGGATCGTCAATTTATCAATCTTCTTCAACTGTAAAAAGTATGCAAGTCCTTCCTTCTCAGACTAAATTATACTTGACAGTTCCTTCTGTTTTATATGTTGATGAGGAAGCTATAGGCCATGTAAAACTCGAAGATGGACAGGATTATCCTATTAAAGATGCCACCATATTACTTTACAGTAACGATCGTCTGCTCTCAGAAATGACTACTAATACTCATGGAGAAGTAGACTTTCCTTTCACTCTATCAACTAAGGGAGAGAAAATTATCAGAGCTGTTTTTTCTGGAAATTTGAATTATGGAGGAGTTGAAAAAGAGGAGAAGCTTAAAGTTATTGCGCTTCAAGCTCAAATAGCAATTCAAGCCCCTTCTCTTGTCTGGAAAGGGGATACTGTTAATTTTCGTGTAGAATTAACTGATGAACTTGAACATCCGATATCAAATGCTCCTATTGAAGTCGAGATTTTTCAAAATGGAGTTATTACATCTAGCTTCGGATTAGAAACTGATGCTCAAGGAGTAGCTGATGGAAATTTTGAATCAAGTGAGGGAGGCGAACTAAAGATTTTAGCACGTTATATTGGTAATGAACAATATACTCCTATAGAAGCATATACTACTTTAACTATTTCAGAATCATCAATTCTAGTCCTGATAGTGATACCTATTATTGGAGCTATAGGCGCCTTTATCGCAGTCATATTTTGGAGGAGAGGAACATTCTCACAGCTACAGAATACACTAAACAAAGGAATTAGGAGGGAAAAAACAGGTGAAACTAAACCCTGTGTCTCATGTGGACGTTCTGTACCTATAGGAGCTACCTTCTGTGATCAATGTGGCTCATCACAGTACTATACCCAACCACAACCTCAAGCTCCACAGGAACCATCCCCGATCCCTCAAGTAGATAGAATTAGTGAATTAGATGAAAGAGTATTTTCATATATTCAGGAACATAAGGGAGAAATATCAATTTCCAAATCAGCTAATGATTTGGATATCTCCCGTGAGGATCTTCTAGCTGCTATCGATAGGTTACAAAAGGCGGGTAGAATGGAGCAGTCCTAGGAATCGAAGAATTGTAACATTGTGGGCATAAAGTAAGCCCGCTATAACTTTTGGCACAATCTCGGCAGATTGGTCTACCACATCGGTTACACACATATACTGCCGGTAAGTCTTGATGATAGAAACATGTACCAATTCTTGAGCTTCTTATGGGTATACCTATACTTCCACAAATTGGTGGAACTACGGGTTTGGTTTGAGGCATATAATTAGCATACATTAAATATATTCATCCCCTTCTATTATTCTCCTTATTCTTCATATAACATTACTTAGATACTTTAAACAAGATCTCTTTATACTCTTCAGATGATTTACTTTTAAATATAACGTAAATATACTTACCTTTTGCCAATTTGAAGGTATTGTTCCACTCATCTTTCTCTACTTTTTTAAATTTAGCATCATCTTCCATTAGAATGGTATATTCATCCACTTTTCTCTTCTTGTTCTTTGTTAAGTTATTTAAGAATTCCAAAGTGAGTTTTTTCTCTGCCGAAATTTTTAGTACAGTACTTTTCTCTTTAGCTATGCCTTCACCTCCACAGACAATACATTTTTTATTCCTTTTTATTGGAAGAGTTGAATATCTATTATGTTTCAGATCAATTAAGAGAATATCTCTTAGGTGTTCTCCAATTATTTCATTTGAGATTTTTTGAGATAAAAGAAGTATCTTGATTATTTCGTGAGATTGTATGGCTGCTATCAACTTATTTGAGGTAGATAGTGACGGTATAGCCTCTTCATTTATATCTGGTGTACATGGATTACGTAGTTCAGCAAGTTGAGGATATTGAGCAGCTGGTATCATACATGCGGGACAGGCACTTCCTGGAGGCATATATGATTGGACACGGCCTTGATAACCTATTATTCCTGCATCAACTATTGGTATTGAATATCTAACAGCTAATGCTATCAGATATATTCTTGATGGAATATTATCCAGGCAGCTCACTATGATGTTTGAATCGAGAAAGATTTTTTTTGGGCTTTTCTCTAGCCGCTCTTCTACAGTCTTTACTGAAAGGAAGGGATGGTTCTTTTCAAGTTTCTCTGCTAACACTCTTGCTTTCAATCTTCCTACATCTTCTAAAGTATAGGGTGCCATTCTACTAAGATTTGATAGTTCTATTTGATCATAATCGATAATTGTTAAATTACCTACACCAAGCATTCCAAGGTTTTCAGCCACTTCACATCCTAAAGCACCAGCACCAGCTATAAGCACTGTTGAATTTCGTAAAATTCGTTGAGCAGGTAAACCCCAGAGAATTAGATTTCTTCCCCAGTAATAGTCTACTATTAATTGTATCTGTGTATTACTCTTTGCTTTTAATCCTTCATCATCCTTTAGCGCTATTCCGTTTAAAAGTAACTGGGTTAGATCAGGTTCTATACCTAACTTCTTACAGATAATAATTTTTAATTTAGGAACGGTTATTTCATCAGATACTTTAAGGCTTACTTCTCTAACAGATGGTATTACTGCTCTAATCTTCATTCGACGCTATCTGATCTCCTACTCTTCTCTGACTCTAAACCTTACTATATCATCTAATTGTGCTGGAGATTCAATACTACTTGTCTGTGGGATAGGAACTATATTAAATCTGAAGGTATCTGCACCCTCTTCTTTTTCTTCCTTTCCTTCTTTTTCATCTATCTTATACAATGGAAAACCATGTTTTTTACATATTTTTGCAACTTCAAGACATTTAGGATCATCGAATACATTATTAGGATTTGGATCTGCTAGTAAATAATACAAGGCGTTTATTACAGATACAATTTTTAGATCTGGTCTCCACGTTTCCCCTAAAATTGAAACACATACGGCACCAGGTATCTGTGCAACTATATTTGGATGAGCTATTTTCGTTAACCAAGTAACTAAAGGTGGTTTTAGAGGATATTCCTCTGGAAGAGCTAATCTAAAATTATGCCATTCAACATATTCCGTGAATGGCCAGATTTTCTCCTTAGCCAGTTCTTTAACTTTACCTGCCTCGCATCGTAGCATTCCTTCATACATAGTAGGTGGATCATTTAATGCTGTAACAGTTGGAAATTGATGATTTACAAATTTTCTTTCTTTATAGAGTAGGGTTATATCCATGTAGCGTTCCGCCTACTATGTTGTGGGGCATTAGAGCGAGCTGTGCATTTTCAGGAATTCCAGCGGCTCCAACAGTTGTGTTATCATCTAATACTGTGCCCGCATACATTAGAGCTACTGTTCCTGGATCTATCTGAAATGAATTACAGACCTGTTGTTTAATCTCACTGATACTATGATCAGGTATTGCATCTATCTCCGCTAAACCAGTCTGAGGCCCAATTGGCGCCTGAACGAACAATCTCATTTTTCATTATACACTCCTTAATCTTGTTTTATTATGTTCAGCTTTTCTCTCTATATTATTCTATATATTCTCTCTCAATTATCTATTTCTTTATAGTTAATGTCATTCTATGTTCTAGTTCGATTCCTCCACCCTCAACTGTAAGCAATAAGGGATAAGTACCCTCCTCCACATCTTTTTCTGTGGATATTACCAAACGTAGATCTGTGTCTGATCCGACAGCTAACTTATTATTCGGTACTATTATCTCCCATTCCGTTCCTTCATCAGGTAACCCCTCCAAACTAAAAGTCACTTCTTTTTTAAAGTCGGAGGAGGGGGATACCTTAATATTAAATTGAGCGGTTTCCTCTTTTGTTATAGTAATAGATGATGGAGAAATATTTGTCTCAAAGCTAGGTATAGTTACCTCAATTTTCTCTGAATGCTCTGCTTTCCCGCTTTCACCAGTAATTTTCAACTCAAATGTTCCACGAAATGTTCCTGAAGCAGGTGAAGCCGATAATGTAACTTGAACATTTGTCATCCCATTTTTCGGCGGTTTAACTGCTGAAGGTGCAATCGAAGCCTCAATTCCATAAGGAGTATCTGAAGTACTTAAGCTAACTTGAGATGAAAAGTCTCCGACAGATTTTACAGCTATTGTAGCTGTATCTGAACCGCCTATATACACGAGTATAGGATCTGATGGCACCTCCAAATAGAAATCTGCTACCTCTATCAGATAGACGGGGGTACTTGTTGAACGATCTTCTTTATCTGATGCAGATATTAGGTAATCAATGTCTCCTGCTACCTCATCACTCGGTATCGTATATGCATACTCATCGCCTCCAGCTGCAACGAGCAACATTAACGATTCTTGCCATGGATTTTGAACACTGCATCTAATTCCTGATTCTGGTGTAAACTCAGACCATTGATAATGAAGTGTGACATTACTTATTTCACTCCCCTCTGAGGTAACTTTCGCTTTAATAGTTATAGACTCTCCAACGGTTCCTTTATTGATTGGTATATGTTCTATAACCGGTGAAGCTGCTGAAGTACTTGTGATTCCATCACTTAATGATATGAATATGAGCACACTTGACAAGACAGCTCCAATAAGAACTACAGATAATACTATAGCATATAATTGGGTTTTAGTTAATTGAGTAGGTTGAGATATTGTTTGAGGCTGAGTAGGTTTTTCTTCAGATGTATTTCGCGAAGTCATCTCTTATTCTCTTCTTTCATATGTTTGAAGTGATTTCTGTTTTATATCGTTGTATTTGTCAAAAGAGATCATGCTGACACCTGCTATTTTCTTGGTATTTTACTACTTTAAAGTTTAACCAACAAAACCTTTTAACTATTATTCACTCATCATTGAAGATGGCTATTCTTTCTGCTTAGTTACTAGTTATTTTCAGATTTGTAAAAAAATTTTAGGAGTAGGTTACTAAATCAATTAAAAAATAAAATTATATGAGAAAAAATTGGGAGTTTGGTTGAAGCGGTTATCTGCCGAGCATACCCAGTATTCCGCCGATTATTCCTATGATGAAGCCAGCTATGAAGCCGCCTCCCAATATCAAACTTATCACAGCCGCTGGGAACACGACAACGCTTCCTATCGTTCCGTATCCAAGTATCATCAGTACGGAGCCTATTGCTATAATAACACCGAGTACTAAACCAATAGCTACTAGCATCCATGGCGGGAATGGGCCGAAGTATGATATCCACGGAAATATGCCATTCATTGTATTGTAAAAGCCGTTAGATAACAAAGCTGCGGCGTTGATAATGATGAGAATAGCTGCTATCAACGATAGAAGAAATCCCCATGTTGCACGGGCAGGTGGATAAACTGCTGAAGTTGGCGGCGGGGGTGCAGCCATCATTGGAGCTGGTGCTGACATCGGCGGAGGGGGAAGCATCGGTTCGGGCATACCATACATAGGTGGTGGAACTGCAACGTAACATTGAGGACAGAGAATCAGATCTCCATACGCTTTCGCACAATCTCGGCAGATTGGTCTGCCACATCGGTTACACACATAGACTGCTGGTAGATTAGCATGATAATAGCACATTCCTGGTGGTGGTACTCTAACTGGTGCAGCAGCTGCAGTTGGTTGATACGGCATCTGAGAAACCGGAGAGACAACTCGTACATTAGGCACTGGTTTTACTGAAGGTTGAGCCATCATTGGTGGAGCTTGAGCCTGAGCTTGTGGTCCGATACTTGATGTTCCACATTGGGAACAAAAGACTGCATCATCTCTATTGTTAGCGCCACATTGAGGACATTTTTTGACCATTTCTTTCCACTTTCCTCTTTTAAAGAATTCTATTTATTTCCTATTTACATCGTATATAGGTTCTTAAGTCTTTCCAACGCTTAGCCTTCTCTTAAAAAGAATGGAGGTTTCCACGTCAAAAATGAGTGAAAAAGATGTATTTTTTTAATTATCTAGGTATAATTAGTTGGGGCAAAACTTTATTTTACGGTTAATACCACGAATCATAGAATGGAGCTCTGATAGTCGAGGTAGGCCCCGGTTCGTATAAAATGCGGGAAAGCCTAGCCTGGTGGGGCGTCTGCTTGGTAAAAAAAATACAATGAGCAGAAGGTCGCGGGTTCAAAGCCCGCCCGGGGCTCCATACCATAAGTATAAAAGCACCTTTTTACTATATAAGCACGGCAAACCTTGTACCCATCAATTGATATCCACGACTTTGACAGAAAGCTTTATTCAGCTGAGAAGC
>CAZAXO010000020.1:0-18500 GCA_964489085.1 uncultured Candidatus Bathyarchaeia archaeon | reverse complement strand
CAATCTTCATAGGGATTTCCTCGATCGGACTTTCAACTTGAAGTTGTTTCCTATATATGTAATATAAAATTCCAATTATTATGATGGTAGTAACCATCGATATTGGTGTTGTTCGTTCGATAAAGTCTGAGAAGGTGAAGCCTGTAACTGAAGAGATCATAATATTTGGTGGGCCACCTATCAAGGTGGCTGTTCCACCTATATTAGAGGTGAATATTTCTCCTACAATGAATGGTTTAGGATCTATCTTCAGTAATTCTGATATATCAATAGTTATGGCAACCATAAAGAGAATCGTTGTAACATTATCTAAAAAGGCGGATAACATTGCAGTCATTAACAGAAATAAAATGAAGAGTTGATTTACTTTACAGGAAACGAGATTAGCCAGTTTCACTCCGATCACTCGGAAGAAATTTGCTTCACGAAGTACACCAACCAATACCATCATGCCGAAAAGTAATCCAATAGCATTAAAATCAATAAAACCAATTAGCTCATCTGCAGGTAATACTTTAAAGACCCACAAAGCTGCGGCGCCAGCTAATGCAGCTATTGCACGTGATCTCCAACCAGTAGCTATGAAGAAATATGTTGTAATGAATATTATGACTGCAATTATCTGGGGAGTAAGAAAATCCAATAACAACGATTCATTTCCTCATATAGTCTCTTTCTAAGCTATCTAGCTTTCACTTTGGAACGCTTATATTTAATTGTTAATTTAATCAATGTGACGATGTATCCAATGATTGCTCCAGCGCTCATGCTAACAACAATATATAAAGGAAGTATAGCTTGTGTATCAGTTAACTGTTTCTGAAGTAATTTATTATTTTCATTTTCTTCTTCCAGCGATAATGATAAAGACTGTATTTCTTCATCTAATGGTTCAGTTATTTTAGGTAGATCCACTGCTTTATCTAAAGTTAATTTAATAGTATCTCTAGCTTCAAGATATATTTTAACAGCATCAACATAGTTCATCTCTGAATATTGCGTTTCTCCTTCTAACAGAAGATCTTCAGTATTCTCTAATAACGTCTGTATTTCATGTGATTCAACTTTACTTTCAAGGATAGTTAATGTCTCATTAATTAAAGAATATGTCTCCAACATTAGACTGTCAGCATGAATACGTCTGATAGCATCTTTTTCGAATTGACCAAATTTATATTCATAAGTAAAAGAACTCATTACTGAATGAGAGAAATCCCCTATTGATGAAAATGTAGTTATAGGATGACGTAACCCTAACATATGACCTAATTCATGAATTACTGTATGAGTATAACCTATTCCTTTACCTTGTTGTTTTTCTTGACCAAGTGAACGTTGAAAAGTAGGCATGTGTGCATACTTATCACCTAATTGAAAATCGTATTGGCAAAGACCTATAATGACGAAATCTGAAAAAGCAATTCCCATCTCTGCTTCTATTTCGGGATGAATTTCAAGCATATACCTTTTATAAGGATACGATAGGTAAGTTTGCTCTTCAAATGCGAAAAGAAATACAGGAATTGTATACTCACTCTCATCTTTTTTTATCCCTGGAATAAAAGTATCTATTTGCTCATCAATATAATAATAGAGTTGTCTTAAATCTACAGTTCCATATTTTTCATAACGAGTGTATCTCCATTCTGGATCTGCTTTTTTATAACTATCCCTTATAGTAGTGCGAAGATCTGGATATGAAGCTATGTCAAGGTATTCAACTTCAACCTTAATTTCAGAATACGGAAGCAGATCTTGAAGGGCTTCGTTTATTTTGTTTTCATCAATTGTCGAAGATAAAGCGATGGAAGATCTTTCTTCAGAAGTTCTATTATCAAATAATTCTATTACTATCCTATATTTTTCTGAAAATATTGGTTCATATACAAAATGTGGACATGCAAAATTATATACCATCTCATAGATATAATCTGACACATACTCTGTAAGCCATTTTTTACCAAAGGATGTAGTAGTATCAATACCTAGATGATCAAGTATTGCTTGGAGTGGAAGATCATTTTCAGACCAACTAGATGGTCCAGCACTTAAATCTAGAAACCAGAAACGATGATTGCCACCGAAAGCAGTCATATACTCTCGATTTGTAAGTTTATAACCAAGATCAGCATCCTCTGCACTCGTATTATAATAATGTGGAGAAAATTTGATCCCATCATAATATACGTTATATAATTGATGAGGACGAATATTTTGACGCTCTACCGGGAGTTCAGGAAGATACGCTATGAAAAAGGTAATACTGTCATCAGGGAAACCGCCAAAATCGTTTTTATTTTGATAAAGCCAACCCTCTACCTTATCAGCTTCATAGAAAATATTTATTCGACTTCTTCCCGAGCTGGCTTTCTCTTCAATAATTCCAAGATATGTTATGAGCTTATCTTTAACTTGATCGTCTACAAATGATAAATCGTAATTAATTCTATACGAGACTCTAGCTTGAGAGGTTTTTGGAGAGATAACCGATACAGGAATTTCATTAGGCAAATTTATTTCATTCAGAAGAAAATCTTGATTTATCTGTTCTGGCTTAAATCCTACGAAAACTAATTTAACATTTAAATCAGTAGTTCTAGTCGTGAGCGCTGTAAACTTGTTTTCTGTAGGAGATTCATATATTGGAGCAGAAAAACTAAATATGATTAATAAAATTAAAAAAAATATAAAGATTTTTTTCATATTATCTAGCATATAATTAGTACTACTGAAATCATATATAAAATACTAATATTATTTCATGTAGCTAGCTAAAATTGTTCTGCTTCTATTTGTATTTAATGAGCAACTACCGAATAGTTAGAATGCATGCGTCGGGATTCGAACCCACAGCTAACACGTTGGGATACTAACAAACGTTAACGCATGGGTTAAACTGTAGTTAGCTAATTATTGTTGGAAGAAGATCTTTCGTAAAAATCTTTATTGTTGTCACGTTCTTGAAAGTGTCATTCACCATTATTTGTGGAAACTTTTTGAGGATCTTCAACATATTCTCTAGAATCGTGTCTGGCAGATAGAATAGCTCCCCTCTCAACTTATCAACAATCTGGGTTTCGCTGAACCTTGACTGAAGAGCAATGAAACAAGCAACATCCTTGAATCTTACTGCCAACGATAGCAAATAGGTTAAACGGTAGCTAGCTTTGAAAATCTGGTTTAAAGTAGGTTTTAATCAATTTTTATCTTATGACCCTTAGGTTTAGACTCTCTTTTTGTAAGGGTTACCTGTAGTATCCCGTTCCTGTAAGAGGCTTTTACGCTTTCAGGGTCCACCATAGAGGGGAATTCCACTTCTTTATAGTATCTTCTAATCTTATTATCAATGGATATGGTCAAGGAATTCTCAGTCGCCTTCAAGTCTATATCTTCTTTTTCGACCCCTGGCACTTCAGCCACAACCTTTAAGGCGTCTTTTTCCTCTATCACGTCAACTAGTGGTTCCCGTTCTTCTTGTACATTTAATCTGGGTCTTTGTGGTCCGAAAGCTGTGGGCTTCGAAGCTTTCACATTACCAAATTCTCTAATCACCGGTTTCCCATCGGGGCCTATACTCATCGAGTACCCGTAGACAAATGGTCCCATCCTCCTAACAATACTCCCATCAGGAAGCTTCTCCTCTTTAACCGCGCCTTTCGGCATAGATCCCTGCATCTGACGGAACATATTCTCTATCATCTGATCGAAATCGTCAAAGAAATCTTCTGAAAAGAATGGAAATCTACGTCGTCTTCGTCTAAACCAATCAGGATAATCATCCCACGACAAATACTTCACCTAGTATCTTTTCTCATCGACCTTCTTAATATCTTTTCGATTGGTTAATCAAGCTAGCTGTTCTGTTACGTTAATGAATTCTTGTTTATGTAGAGGTAGATTTTATGTGGTCCTTCAGTATTAACTTTAATAGGAGTCCAATTTGGAATTTTGAATCGATGAGAAATTATTCGGTTTCCTGGTTTAAGTTCCTTTTTTAGTTTCGGTACTAACTTCTCATTCGCATCTTCAGTAAGATATAAGGTCACCACGTCTGCTTTACTTATATTCTTAATTAGTAAGTCGCCATGGATTATTTTCACATCTTTTTCGAGGCCCAGCTCATGTATTTTCTTCTGAGTTTCTTTCACAAGATCCTCTTGCAACTCGATTCCAACTGCTTTGACACCATATTTCTTTGCAGCAGCTATTACGATTCGTCCATCCCCAGACCCGAGATCATACAGAATCTCGCCTTTCTTCAGATTCGCCATTCGCAACATTCTTTCCACGTCCTTCTCAGAGCTCCTAACAAATGGCGAGATTGAATTCAATAGATCACTCTCAACGATTCCTTCAATCATCTCTATAGAATTAATTATTAATGCTAGCTAGCTTTTTCTAGGTTGCTTTCAAGAATTTCACCGCAGTGTGGACAGATTGTGAATTCTGGTCTAACCTCTTCGCTGCACTGAGGACACTTTCGTTTGACTTGTGTACCTAGGCGTTTACTCATTTTCTTTTGTCTTAAAAGAAAAACTGTAGCAGATACTATAACAATAGGTATAGGTACTAGATACCATAGTGTGGATTCCAAAGTTGATCTCTGTTTAATCGATTTGGAGATGAATTGTGTTTCTTCTATCGTTAATTGTGATGGTCGTGATTCTCTCTGCTCCGTTATAGTTTGTATTGCTTTTGTAGGTGTAATGTCCGTCACTGTCAGTTCAATGATTGAAGTATCCAGTAATTCTTCTAGGACTGGTGGAAATGGAGGAGTTATTTCTTGAGTAATCTTTTCACTTGTATAGATAAGTGGTAGAATCTGACGTTGGCTATATTCTTCTCCTTCCAAAAGTAACTCATAACGATGGATCTGATTGGTGGGTTCTTCATCATCAATCTCAACTTCAAAAGCTTCTACACGACCTTCTAAAAGATTTGATGGAAGGAGATCATCTTCATAATAGACGACATTACCGTCTCTGTTATAACAAGTAATATACGCGTAAACCATTTTTGCAGGGTAGGACCCATTATTTTTCACCTCTCCTGTAATATCCAATTCAAACATATATCCTAAATCAGTAATCTCATAGCTATGCGAAGCAAGTGTAAGTACGTGTAGAGGATCCTCGTCCCATTCCTGAAAATCTATTATTGAAAGGGTATAAGAGTCTATTTGCTTCGCTCCCTCGTCTTCTGATATCATAAACCAAAAGGTAGCTCTATCTCCTGGTGCAATAATTTTTGGAGCTCGGGTATACGTAGATTCCTCATGAATCACGGAACCACTTGAATCATAAAATGTAGCTTCCAACTGTACAAATCGAATATTAACTGTATCTGCATTTTTTACTTCACCATACACATAATAGTATGAACCTTTAAGGTGTGAGGTGTGATTATCTACTACTTGAACTTGAGGAGTAGAGTTTACAGATGATAGAGAGGAACCTATAATTATTGAACATGTTAAAGTAAGAAAGAGAAAAAACCTAACGCTCAGCAAGAAAAGTTCCCTACCTAATATAGCATATCTATTAATAAAACATATTTCTCTGATCCAGTTTTGTAATGATATAACCATTTAAGTATGTTTTTAAAAAGATCAGAGATGCTTTGCCCATTGATAACGCATGGGTTAAACTAGGTAACTGCTCTATTATTGGTTAGCTAGCGTTAATTACCTAGTTAATAGCTTAAATTATGGAATTAGATAATATTAGTTTTAAATAGTGAAAAATATTATATAACAATTAATTTCTTTGGTGAAGTAATAGAGTGTTTAAAAAAATTTTCTTAGGTTTCATTCTGCTTCTTTCTCTTATTTCTGTAATTGAATCTAGTTCAGGAGATGGTTATCCTGACCTCATTGTAAATGATATTACTTGGATTCCTGAAGATCCTGGAGTAGGTGAAGACTTCAAAATACAAGTTCGTATAGAAAATATCGGCGATGTACCTGTTCAAAAGAGCTTTCGAGCTAACCTACAGTTTGATAAGAATGATAGATTCATCTTTTGGGAGTTTAAAGATATTGATCCAATACCCCCAGGTGAAAGTGTAACGGGTACTGCTATTATTGATAGAGAGTATCGTCAATATGGATGGTCACTTTCTGAGGGAGAACACGAGTTACATGCTGAAGTTGATTATACTCATAGAGTAAAAGAATCAAATGAAAAGAATAATGAGCTGACTAAGACGATTCATATCGGACCTAAAGCAACAACCTACCTCTCGTTGACGTCTGATACCACTACGAAAGTTAAAGGAACGACTACTATGGCCATTGTAAAGGAGGTTGAGTATCCCCGATATGTAGAGCCAGGAGAACAATTCGAAGTATCAGTTACAATAGACTATTCATCGCCTTATGAAGTACAAGTGTGGTTATATGATATTGAACTCGAAAGAGAAATAGATTATATAAAGGAAAGTTTTGGCCCCTATAAAGGCACCAAAACGTATACGTTTCAAGTAACCGCACCTTCCGACGTTAAACTATGGAAAATCCAAGCTGGTGTTTGGTACCTACTTCCCAACAGTATCGACCCGAGTAGAAAGTTCCAACATTCAGAAGACGACTGGTATCATGATCTCCAAATAAATGTAGGAATGGAGAAAACAACGAAAACCCCATCTCCAACTCAATCCTCTGAAACAACCTCACAATCTCAAACAGGCATTACTGAAACCTCTACTCCACAACACCTATCCACCGATGATAGGACAATACTATCTACATCAGAGAAATCTGTGGAATCAGAACTATTTTCGATTAATTCATATGGAACCTTTATTCCTATCATCGCCATAGTTATAATTATCGCTATCATAATCATCCTCTGGAAAAAACGTCAGTCATCATCACATACCACAGTAAAATACTGTCTAAATTGTGGATACAAACTGTCTATTGATGATGAGTACTGTGATAAATGTCAAACTAAGCAAACATAGTCTTCACTCTCTGTCTCATATAGATAGCTACTGAATAGTCCGAATGCGAGCGTCAGGATTCGAATCCACAGCTAACTAGTGGAGACTTTGAGCAATGTTAACGCATGGGTTAAATATATTCATTGGATAGGTAAACATTAAAAATAAGTTAGCTAGCTAATTATATCATAGTAACATTCTTAGCAAGTTTAAACTAGCTATTTGTTAATAGGTTTCTCTCGCTGACTACTTGTATGCTTCTCCGCCTGTCACTATTCCTTGGATTGCACCGACAGTTGTTGAAACCCTTAATGCTTCCGCTATTTCCTCTTTTCTTACTCCCATGTCTTTTAATAGCTTTGCTATTTCACTGCATCCATAACCCATTCCTGTTCTGGCATTTATCGCTATAGCGATTAGTAACTTCGTCTTAGCATTCAATACGCCTGGAGAAAAGGTGAACTCAAAGAGCGACTTAAAGATTTTCCCGAATTTGGGGTCATGTTCAGCAAGTATTTTTAGGCAAGGGGGCGGTTCAACAGATTTTTCTTTCAATACTTTTTCACCTCCGTAAAAAGTGATAATAAGACTCTTCCTTGAACTATTTCTAATAGTAAAGCTAACCAGCTGCTTACGAGGTTATAGTAGGATTCTATCGTGCTATGTTTGATCTTCGATTTCTAGATCTTTTTTCATTCTAAGATATTCTCTTCGTGTAATTTCTCCCTGTGCATATCGTTTTTTTAATGTGTCTAGAAGTATTTGCTCGGTCTTTTCTGGTTGTATTCTCTCTTTACCTAATGTGGGGAAAATACGATGCCTAAGTAGGAAGATAAGCAATACTATAATGACAATAACGATAACTATCAAGGTTAGTATAAGGTAAGGCATTGTAGAGTCAACTCGCCATTGTGCTATGACGGTTTTAGGGGAATCTATTGTAAGTTCTGCGATGTTATTGGTAGAAGAGACGTCGCCAGTCCAGTGAGTAAATATTCGTTTAGCTCCAAGGGATCCCCAGAATCCTAAGATGGGTAATTCCTTTTCTACTTGTATTGTTGCTCTTGACCCTTTAGTATACCAGTCAGAACCAGTAGGATTACCGAACTCAGATTTAACCTGTAAGTAGTGTTGCTCTTGATATTTTGCTTTTGCATTATAAGATTTATCCATTCTAATGGTTATCTGTGGATTATCGGTATCCACGTCATTGAGTGTCCACGCTTCAAAAACACTTCGCGTGTCTGCTGCTGTTTCCCTAATAGGTTTCGTGCTTAGCGATACCGAGGAATCCTTTGGATACCATCCTGACTGTGATACACTTTCCCCAAACTCGTTTTGAACAAGTAATTCATATTCTGTTTCATATCGAAAGACGTATCCTTGATCAAATGGTTCTATAATAGTCTCTGTTTTTTCTTGATAGTATGGATAATAATAATACCAATTATAGTTGTAGTCCCACCAGTAGTAATAGGGGAGATATTGTCTACTGTATGTTTCAACCTCTACTTCTTTTCCCCTTTCACTCGTCCATGAAGTTCCTTTACAATAGAATCGTTCACCGCTCTTTCCAGTAACATACGAGTTTACTTGAAAGGCGTGGGTGTCATCTCCTTTAATCTGAAATTTTGCTGTTCCTCCACCCACAAGTGATCCCATTGTCTTACCATCGACGATAAGGTCTGTGCTATACTCTGAGGGAAAACCTTCGACTGAGATGGTAATCTCAGCTGTTTTAACCTTGGTTGTTTTTCCTTTATAGGTAGTCTCCCAGTAAGGGTTGAAGGCACCTGGTAGATAAGAATAGGAGGTTCCTGATTCGTCATACCCGTAATACAAGATATCTTCATTGGCATGAATAGTATTGGTTAACGATGATACAAATAGGATAAAGAAAAGTAATAGAATATGTTTCTTTACTGAGAACATACTTTAATATTTCCTCGAATAGATATTTAATAGTTACTATTTACGTAAAATTAATACAGAATATCGAATTATTCAAGTTTTCCCGAAATACTAACTAGCTAGCTAAAATTATTCTGTTTCTATTTGCATTTAGCGAGCAACTACTAAAAAGTTAAAATGAAAGCGTCTTGATTCGAACCTACAGATAATCAGTGGGGATACTAACCTATGATAACGCATGGGTTAAACAAAATAAAAGAGGGAGTTTAAGTAGTTTATTTCTTACTTAGGACCCTTTCCTTTAGGTACGATGTTGACCGTATCCTTACCCCAGATAAATTCTCCATCAGAGTTGAATCCTGTTAAATATGCTTCTGTACTACTCGTGTCCAGATCAAGTTCTGGGGTCTTGAAGTGGAGGATCATATCATCATCACCGTCACCATCAACATCTTCAAATGCCCATTTTACAGAATGAGCACCTGCAAATTTTACTGTGTCTGGATCAACGGTACTGGCATCGAAATCATCGGTTGTCAAGATCGCAACAGGTACTTTCCCCTTAGATTTGAGGTTGATGCTGTTGGGATCGCTTCCTGGTTTGATATCAATAGATCTTTCAAAGCACGGTGCCATAGGGGGCTCACCAAGGATCCCCTCGACAGTAATATCACTAAAGGTAACAGAGTGTGTTGCTCCATAACCATATAATCCATAGAATACCCGTAGGTGTTCCATATCTCCAGTGAAGGCCATTCCAGCAGGATAAAGATCTGTAGGCGGTACAAGTGGTCCCGAATGCCAACCAGGAACATAGAAACCTTGATCCTCTCCATTGACAGTCATGTAGGCTTCACCTGTCGTATCGCTGGTTGCATGTAACGCAATAACAATATCATATGTTCCACCCGTATTATAGGTTACGCCGTCAATAGCCCCCCACATTAGTGCCTGAAATGGGTCTACACCATCACGGTCGAACCATACAGCATGATTAGCCCACGGATTCGGAGGAGACGATGGTATATCATAGTAGCTTTCATCCATACCTCCACCTCTTTGTAATATTAGTTTGTCATCTAGATCTAGTGTAGGAGCACCAGGTGGATCAGGATCAAAGGTGTTTGCAGCCCAGTCGTAATCTGTGGAAAGCCAGACCCCAGACCCCCCAGTCATCCAAGTTGGATTAAAATCACTATAGCAAGGGGATCGTACTCCCAGTTCAGCCCACGCATGAGCAGAACCACCAAAGTCATCGATAAGACCATTCGCATCGTAAGTGAAGCTCAGTACCAAGTCATCATCAGTCAGATTCCACCAATCAAGAAAATGCCCTGTCTGAAAGCCACCGCTTAAAGTGACGTCGCCATAATTTACAGTATCAGGTGAAGCATTCACTTTTACAGATCCTGCTATGATCCCAGAAATCATTAGAATGCTTATAATACCTAAAGCTAGAGTATTTATTTTCATTTTTCTTTTTCTCTTTTACTATTTTCTTATGTAGGAATAGATATTAAACAAAAAAATATCAAATATCATATCCTAAATAATGTAATATTATATAGTATTTTTATATATATATAAAACTAATATTTTTCTAGACATTTTTATATACTATTTGAATATACTTTATAGGAATAGGTATCCTTATTAACAAATTTTTATACAATAATGTTTTCCTTAACATTGTTAAGATAGTTACGAAGTATAGTTACGGAGTTGAAGTGTAGATGACAAATAAAGCTCGAGGATCCCTATTTCGGAGAAAGGATGGTCAATACTTGATGCATCTCCCTAAAACTCTTGTTGAGGACACCATGTTTCCTATACCTGTTCATTCATCAGTTAAGGTGGAGATAAGCTTCGAAGTCGGAGACAAAAAATTAACCATCAAAAAAGCTACAGAAAAAGATAGTGATTAAGTCTCTACATAATTCTAGATGCTTGTAGAGAATCAACATACGATTTTTAAAATTCTGTTGAAGCAACTAGTGGGGACTTTGACAAGCGATAACGAATAGGTTAAACAGCATAGTTATTAGCATTCTACGGTAAGTATCTAAGCTAGCTAATTGCTTTTATAATTCAATTTTGATGAGTACTTTCTCTTGTAGTTCTTTAGTTCTATTCCTCACAGTGATATCGGTTACATCCGCTACTTTCGCTATTTCCCTCGGAGTCTTCTCCTCGTTTGTTGCTACTGAAGCTATATATGTGGCGGCTGCTGCTATTCCTTTTGGACTCCTACCACTGGTCAATTTCAGATCCTTAGCTAGTTTGAGGATTTTTATAGCTACTGCCTCTGTTTTCCCTGATAACATGAGTATATTAGAGTATTTAGCGGCGTACTTTTCGCTTTTAGAGGGGGACACGAACATATCCAGCTTCCTCATGATGAACGTATAGGTTCTCGCTACATCCATTTGGTAGAGATGTGCAGCGTTGGATACCTCTTCCAAAGTTCTGGGCACATCGCATTGTCTACAGCTTATGTAAATCGCTGCTGCAGTTAATTTCTGTGTTGATCGTCCCTTCACTAGACCCTTGTTAATGGCTTTCCTGTAGATTATCGCTGCGGTTTCTACGACTTTTTTGGGGAGATGTAATGAAGAGGCTACTTTACTGAGTTCGGAGAGGGCAATGACGAGATTTCTTTGAGTAGTGTTTGAAATCGTTGCTCTATTCTGCCATTTACGGAGTTTATATGCTGCTATCCTCTGGGTTACAGTTTTTGTGTCGCTTATTGGGTTTACATCTCTTCTATTTATTGTTGTGGATAGTCCTTTGTCGTGAATTGTATAGGTTAGGGGTGATCCGACGCGGATTCGTTTTCTACTCTGCTCATCGTCGAATGTTCTCCATTCAGGTTTTTGATCCACTAGCTTCTCAGCGACGACGTAGCCGCAGTTAACGCATACGATTTCAGCTACGTCGTAATCGTGTACAATCTTCTCACTGCCGCACTCAGGACATTGCTTAATCGTATTGCTTCGTTCTCTTTCATAGTTGTTTTTAGACTCATACCCCAAAGAATCCACCTATCCTCATTTATTTCAAATATTTGCCTCAATTTTCAGAAAGAATGGTTAACTTTCATTAACACGCGATACTTTCTGATACTCAACTTATCATCAGATTCAGCAAATATGAAAAAGCTCTAGACAATAGGAACATCATTTTAAACTTTTATTATATCAGCTAAGTTCTCCTGTAATTAATAAATTTCTTTTTGAGCATATTATGTGTAACTAGCTACGTGTGCAAATAAAAAAACATTAATCCTCATTTTTAGCTAGCTAAAGGAAGTTTAGGATAAAGCAGAGCTGAAAGTATTTGACTATGACTTGAATTGTTAAAACATGAAATATATTATATAATTATATAGGGGCATATAATAATTTATTTAATCTAATTGAAGGACTCAATTATTAAGAGCACATGATAATTTTATAACCATTCCAATGATTTAGCTACTATTTAGGTCTGCTAGTTATGAGGAAGACTGTTACCGATTATACTGGTAACTGTATTATTTGCGGTAATACTGTTTCTAAAGGAGAAACTGTTTACTGGGAGTTTGGTGAAGGTGGTTGGCATACCGAATGTGATACAGCGGATAAAGTATCTTGAGATAAATATTCTATAGAAATATCAGATCTTAAGAGAATACTTGATGAATTAACGAAGCAAAACAAACGTAGAAAGTTAGGTTTTATTTTACTTCCATTTATTATAGGTTATTTCATTCTGAAAAAAAGTAATAAAAAAAATCAAGGAATTACTTTCAGAGAAAAACAAAATTACAATCAAAGTTCAAAAAGTATCTCCCTCAATAAATCAGATAGAAATATTAATCCATAAAAGGGATCATAATTAATCTATATTGTTATAAAATAAATAGATTAAGTATAATATGTTTGATTACAAGTAACATTTATTGCTAATACTTCTGAACCCATATAACTCTCGTTTAAATCAATTTGAACTCAATATTAATATAAAATCTATACTAATAGTAACTTACTAAGGCGCGTGAGTGGTCCTCCCACCCGTTGCGCATAATAAATCCCGGAGTAGAGAGGTGAGAATTTGAAGTTAGCAAGATCTAAGGACATTTCTTTAGCAGCAGTATTCGCTGTATTGTATGCTGTAGCAGTTGTTGTCCTTGCTCCCATAAGTTTCAGTATTTTCCAAGTTAGAGTCGCTGATGCTTTACTACCACTCGCTATCATTTTTGGATGGCCCACCATCATAGGTGTAACCTTAGGAACGATTGTAGCTAATTTCTTTGGCGGATTAGGTATTGTTGACATCATCGGAGGAAGCGCTGCCAATTTTGTTGCCACTCTATTTGCTTGGAAGATTGGAACTAGAAAATCGAAGCATATTTGGATTTTAGCGGTTATCATAGAAATTCTAGTTATAACCTTTATAGTGGGCAGCTATCTAAGCTACCTATTCCACATGCCATTACAATTAGGATTATCTGGAGTATTGATAGGAAGCATTATCGCTATAGGAATCGTCGGATATCTTTTACTTATAGCAATGTCACAACCTTACCTAGTAAATAACTTAAAGAAATATGGAATACGACTTTATACGAAAAAATAGAAAAAATGTTTCCATACTTAGCTAGCTAACCAATTATTCATTAGCTGATGTGATGTTCAAAATCAGCGTTTACTTATATATTATATGCCCCCATATAAAAAATAATTAATAGATAAGCTTCCCCCCCTCTATTCTCTCTGTTCACATTGTCTTTTTTCTGCTTTTATTTGACGTATATTTTTTCAGGAATTCCCTGTTTTCACCCTTTTTTTCGCAGAATAGGGTTATTTTGATGTCAAATCTATTCACTAAATTTCAAATCCCCGCCAAATACCGCCACTTAAAGATTTGCAAAAAATATATAGATCTTTAAAGGTTATTCAGAGAATTGAGGGTAAGCTAGCAACCATAACGTAACTATTATTTTATCATTCAAATAGTACTAACTAGTGTATTTTATTACTTGATTTGGCGGGCCCGCGGGGACTAGCACTCTATAAGGTTCAAATCCAAATACCTCGTTTCTAATTTTAATATTAAAGTTATACCGTTTTGCTGATTATTTTTCGTATAATTTAGTTAATTATTAGATAACCACTTAAAAACTTGATAAATAAATTGGACATAGTAATTTCCTACTTCTATATCGCTTCTTTTTATTCTCCTTGGCCCCCAATCTAACATTCCACCAACCCAATGTGGTGCAATGTCTGTTGTTAAAGCAAGTGTTTTACCACCTTTAGAAGAATTTACTATTAATAGGGGGTGTTCTTTACTAGCTAACTGTATTCTTTCTACTTTTTCTTTCCCAATAGATTCTATTCTTTTCAGAGTTAAGATTACTGATGAATCCTTTTTGGGTTTTACTTTATTAAATCCACAAATAGTTGGAGCCTCATTCCATGGTAATCCTTGTAAAATAGGATGATGTCTATATTTGCTTTGTAAAACTATTTTATATCCATTTGAATCATTAACTCTGTCGTCATACGTCAAACAGTTTACGGGTAAAATTTCTTCAATAGGAGTATTCTTATAATGCCCGAAAGAACCTGTAAACGATTCCCAACCTCCAACCATCCATAAGCTGCCCCCATTTTCGACATACTGCTTTATCGCCTCCATTCTTTTTAAGCCTAAAAGCGCTCCAGGGGCATCACTTAATATTATTATATTAAATTCCATCAGTTGATCATTTTTACTTGATATTTTTTTCTTCATCTGCTAATGCTACTCGAATTCTGGATGCTCCAATATCTACTCCTATATATGTATACATTTCTATCATTTGCGCGGTTAACTTGCAATCTTATTTATTATCATGATCTTTATTTTATTGAAATATATAACATATTTTTTGATACTTGAATAATTATGCGACTTAACTATTACTTCATACTAAGAATGCATAGTCTATAAATGAATTCACTTAACCAAAAACTAATTAACTAAATAAATAATATAATACTTTCTCCCTTATGGAAAAGGTAATATTGTAATGACAATGCCGCTTAATATGCTCAAAGAAATTTATCAACAACCGAATACATTACGTAATACAATAGAGGAAAACAAAGATCTCATAACGAGATTAGCTAAAAAGTTTCACCTACTTAATCGAATATATTATGTTGGAAGCGGCACAAGTTATCATGCTAGTTTACTCGGTCAACTTCTGCTTTCAAAATTTTGTTCTATACCTGTAACCGCAATTCCCTCGTCTGAATTCGAATATTGGACTCCGTCCCGGTTCGAAAAAGAAACCCTTTTAATAGCTATTTCTCAATCAGGAGAGAGTATTGATACGTTAAGAGCTATAAAAACCGGTAAAAGCAAGGGAAGTTCTGTACTTGCAATTACTAATAGTCCTGGTAGTACCTTGTCTAAAGAGTCAGATTATACTATAGTAACTCATGCAGGGAAAGAGAAAGCAATAACCGCTACAAAAAGTTATACCGCTCAATTAGCTATTATCTATTTGCTTTCTTTCGGAATAGGAGATACAGTACAGAGTACTCTCGTTACTGATGCTAAGTCTTCGCTATTTGCATTACCTTCTATTATAGAACATTCTATGGAATCAATGGAGAGACGATCAAAGATTCTAGCTGAAAAATATAAATCATTTAAATTTTTTTTCCTTTTGGGAAGTGATTTAAACTATCCAACGGCTTTAGAGGGAGCTCTTAAATTAAAAGAGGCCTGCAATTTATATGCAGAAGGTTTCGCAACCCGTGAATTTCTCCATGGTCCAGTCCAATTAGTTAATGATAATACTTGCACTCTCATATTTACATCTAATACTTGGGATGAATTAGTGACACATATTTCTCAGGAGATTAGAAAATACGGTTCACGAATTATCGGATTCGTAAAAAAAAGTGAGATATCCGATGCTGGTGTCTCTGATTGGATGACATCGAATATTAAAGTGAACTCTTTAGTAACACCAGTAATATATATAATATCTATTCAATTATTTGCTTATTATTCCTCTATTTTCAGAGGATTAAATCCTGATAAACCAGATAAACTGCATAAGGTAGTTGATAAATAAATTGATTAAAGCTATACTATTCTCAATAGATGATACATTGTACGAAAGCTCTCTTCAATATGAAATGTCGAGAATGAATGCGGTTAAAGCAATGGTTGAGGCGGGCTTACCTGTAGATGTAGAGCAGACTTTCAATGTATTAAACAATGTAGTAAACAAGTATGGACCCTATTACTCAAAACATTTTGATAGAATGATCGAAGAATTAGGATTAAAATTGGACTCTCGTATAATAGCTGCTGGTGTTGTGGCGTATAGGGAAACAAGTTTAGCGTTTATAAAGCCTTATCCAGATACGATACCCACTTTATTGAAACTGAGAGACCAAGGATACAAATTAGGAGTAATATCAAATGGAGACCCTGTTAAGCAGTGGCAGAAGTTAATAAAAATTAATGTTGCTCATCTCTTTCATCACGTACTGTTCGCAAAAGATCAGAATAGAGAAAAAGTAGATACCGAGACAATAAATAAATCTTTAGACACTCTGGGAGTAAATGCTTCCGAAGCCTTATTTGTGTGTAGTAAAGTTTTAGACGGCATTAATGAAGCACAATCTCTTGGGATCAAGACAATTATGTTAAGGAGAATTCCAACATTAGAAACAGAAGAAATTACTGCTAACTATGAAATAACTAGATTACGTGAATTACCTTCCATCATTGAAAATTTGAAAGATACTTGAAAAAAAGTTATTATAGTTCATTCGATAATAAATGAATAGTGATTAATCCTTTTAAAATTTGATTTTTACAAAAAAGGAGCATTATTTTAGCGCATATTCCAAATGCTATCTCATAATGGTACAATATTAATGCAATAACTGAATCGTTTTTATTAACATGATTTAAATCATTAAAATTATAGATGGTACAGAATGAAAACTGTTCTTATAACTGGAGCAAATAGAGGTATTGGATACTCTTTAACAGAACAACATTTGATAAAAGGAAATTTTGTTATCATGGTACTATCACTCAATTTGAATGTCCATGTTGTGCCAATATAATTAATATATAAATTTGCTAAGCTACTAACTCGGTGATGAAAGCTAGACTATTCGCTAGCCAGCTAAAAAATAGGTTGAGTGTAGGAGAGAATATAAACTATAAAAACGTATGCATCAGCTAGTTTGGCAAAGAAATATAAAATTTGGAATCATTCCTAAAAATAATATTTTCAACATATAAACCCTTTAGACTTTGGGGTACATGGAATTATTTAGATGATAACTTTATACAAATAAATGCAGTTGATTTGCATACTAATAATAAATTTCAACTAGAATTATCAAATAAATGGATGCGTATTTTTTTACCTATTGATACTTGTGGAAACGTTATTTTGAGGTTATTTACTAATATTCAATCGTACTTTGATTCTCGATGCAAATTAACAGCAGGAGATTCCATTGCTCTTATCTGAGCATACCCTTTTAATTAATAATGCAATATGCCTAGCGAGGAAACAGAATTGTATCAATAATATCCTTTCTGATAACGGATATGATTTAGACTATATTGGACCAAGAATTCCAGTTTCTGATGGAGAAGTAGTTCCTGATGTAACATTTAAATCAACTATTGAAAACCTATTACTTATTATAGAGTGTAAATCAGGATCAATAGATTATAGCCAAGCATTACGATATAAGAATTTAACTGAGGAGGATATAATAACTTCTAATATTACTAGTTTGGACTCTAAAATTAAAATTTGAAATTTGTTTTTTTGGTACTTCTAATAATGAGGAAAAATTACTTATTGGAGAAAAAAAGCATGAATATAATTTTCCCATTATTATATATAACGAAGCACATTTAACAAAAACTAATGAACCTAGATTTACAAAAAGCGAAACTTTAGAAACTCTTTTTTCTAATAAGACAGTCTTTAAAGAAAAACCTCCAACTAGTTTTTATCCATTTTCAGTAGATGATAGCGATGCTTATATCCTAAACAAAATTTCTGCTCCAATTTACATTTATTTTATGAATAATAAAGATTTTACTTTGGATGACTTACTTCTTGATATTTTTAAATCCTTTTACTATTATTTCGTTTCTGATCAGAAAAACGAATTCAAAAGAAGATTAGGAAAACTATTAAACGATTTAAAGGATAAGGATAGAGAAACTATTATCTCTCATAGATCAAAAGGAAAATATCATGTTAAATCTAATGTTAGCATCACGGAATTACAAAGATGTTTTAATGATAAAATTAAGAATTTAAGAGAAGAAGAAACAATTCGTCGATTAGAAGAATTCTTTAAGTAGACAAATTATGCTTCATTACTTAATCGTGATAGTATCCTGTAAACCTGTAAATTGAATACTTAATCTACTCCTTATCAGCCACAGAAAGCAGAAAAAAATGCTTTTATTTTGTGGATATAAAGTACTTATTGTGCTATATTTTGTCCAAGGTTAATGTTACATTATATCTCGATAATGAATTAGTAATAGAAGCTAAGAGTTATGGATTCAATCTTTCCAAACTTATGGAGAACCGATTAAGAGAAGTACTTGCT
>CAZAXO010000019.1:0-19095 GCA_964489085.1 uncultured Candidatus Bathyarchaeia archaeon | reverse complement strand
CATTATAAGCGTTGAAGCTGCACATTCATCAGTTACTCATACACCTTCTAATCCTTGGATTGTACCATTCATATCTGTTATTATGCTCTTAGTCGGTGCAGTGCCAGCGTATATACTCTATATTCGACGGTCAGTAGATCCTACCCAAATAGTTGGAGAGGGTGGTTTAAAGGCCATATGGATTTTCCTTTATAACCGATTGTATATTAATAGATTCTACTATAAAGTATTCATCAATTCATTTACAGGACTTAGTCATTGGCTGCTTAATGTCTTTGAAGCAAAAGGAGTTGATCGTTTCAACTATATTATAGTAGAGATAGCTCAACGATTTTGTAACTGGTTCCGGAGAAGCCATACTGGACTACTCACGTATAACCTACTAGGATTAACGGCTGGGCTCGTCCTTCTTATTATGATAATGTTAAGTACTGTATTAAGGTGATGAACCATGATAGATGTGAATAATCTTTTATTACAATCTCTTCTAATCCCAGCAATATTTGCCGTATTAATTATTCCACTCGGGCGTCTCTATGGTCGCAGAGCTGGATGGTTAGTATCTCTCCCAATTATATTTAGTGCATGTGTCTATGCATATGCTCAAATGGGCATCTTCCTAGGATATGCAGAAGGGGGATTAGAAGCATCATATTTCTGGGCACGTTACATCGGTGACTTTACTCTTTTAGCTGATAATCTCAGCGCTCCTATCGCTTTAACGGTTGCTATCCTCTCCGCGGTAATTGCTATTTACTCAATTAGGTATATGAAAGATGCTGATCACCTTGAACTCTATTATTCACTATATATCATCTATGTAGTTGGAATGCTTGGATCGATTCTATCTACGAATTTAGCTGCATTCTTCCTCTTCTTTGAGTTAATGTTGATTCCATCATGGGCTCTTATAGGAATATGGGGTACAGGATCTAAAGAAGCAATCGCATTCAAATACTTCATGTTTACTGAAGTAGGAGCTTTATCTTTGCTTGCGGGAATTCTCCTCACTCGATTTACATATGGTTCCTTTAATATCTTCGAAATAACATCTACTGGAATAGATAAAATCGCATTAACAGCAGTAACCCTTATCCTTATAGGATTATTTGTTAAGATGGCGATCTTTCCATTGCATACATGGTTGCCAGATGCACATGCTGAGGCGCCAACCCCAATAAGCGCTCTTCTATCACCTGCCATGATCGGTATCGGTGGATATGCTGCTATCAGAATACTTTATACATCATTTCCATCCATTGTTGCTAATGAATACTTCATGCGAGTTATCTCAATTTTCGCCCTAGTTACAATGTTTTATGGGGGCTTTTTAGCTCTGTCTCAAAAAGATTTGAAGCGTCTCCTAGCTTATTCAAGTATCAGCCAAATGGGGTACCTTCTTTTCGGAATAGCATCTGCATCTGTTATAGGACTAACCGGAGCAACACTTCTCTATATGAGTCATGGATTCGCTAAAGCTGCTCTCTTTATGGTAGCTGGTGTCTTTATGCATACCTATCATACACGTAATATTTCACATCTCGGAGGTTTAGCAAGCAAAATGCCTTATACAGCAGCAGCAGCACTCATTTCATTTCTTAGTCTAGCTGGAACACCACCTCTACTTGGATTTTGGAGTGAAATATTCATCTTCGCCGGGTCGATGTACTCAAGCTTAACCGGTACGCTATCTCCTAATTTAACAAAGGTTTGGATAACAGCTATAGCTATAGCCGCTACTGTATTAACCGCAAGTTATGCGCTTCAAACATTCAGACGTATATTCTTTGGACAGATAAAAGAGAATTTAAAACCGAAAGAAGCGCCTCTCCAGATGCTTATTCCCATCATCATATTAGCAGCGTTATCTATAATCTTAGGAATCTATCCAACACTAATCACCAGTGAATTAGGAGCGCTCTTAGCAAAACTGTTGATGTTACCATAAACAGAAAATAATTTTTATAACCCCTTTTTTTCGGAATTTTAACATTAGATCTTCCTCGCTACTCACGAAAATGTGCGTTTAACATTTATCTTATATCCTATTTAGGAGCATAGAATATGTAAGATCTGTTGAAGAAAAACACATACATTCTCATTAAATACAACGATTTTTATATTAGTAATAAACTAATGACTTGATCGATTTATTCGATTTTTCTAATTGCATTTTATGCTGAAATTGAGTAGGAAATAAAGGAAAAAATAAAAGGGAATGAATTCGCAATAATAGATGAGATAAGTGATGAGTTCAACAAACAGGTCAGGTGGTATCGAAAGGGAGTGGCTTGAGAGGATCGTTAAGACTATACTCGATTTAATCGTACTTCGCTTATTAAAAGAAAGACCACGATGGGGTTACGAGATTAATATAGCGATTAAGGATAAATTTAATGTTTATCTTAGTGCTGGGACCCTCTATCCTCTTCTCCACGCTTTAGACAATAAAGGTTTAGTCTCAGGTGATTGGGATTCTGATAAGACCCGAGGTCGACGCATTTACAAGATCACTCGTAGAGGTGCCAAGTTCCTTAAGATGGGGGAAGGTATGTTAGATAACGCTGTGAAAAATCTGAAAGGAATACGCTAATAGGAGGAGAATCTAGCTGACTAAGAAATGGGAAATTATTAAAACAGTATTTTTAATAGCATTAATCTTCATTACAGTTCAAGGTGGATGGATTCTACTACGATACTCCTTGCATACAGAAGTACCTTTGGCATATGTTCCTTCAAAAAGTATGGAGCCAACACTTAAGGTTGGAGATCTCGTTGTTATTAAAGGAGTAGAACCACGGTATATATCTAATGGAACAATAATTGTGTTTTATGTATCTAACCACTACGGTGAAGATGCATACCGTATCGTACATCGAGTAGTTGCAATACTTGAAGTTAATGGACAGTATTACTTTGAAACGAAAGGAGATAATAATCCCGTTTCAGATTTTTATCGGTGGCAGTATATCCCCGAATCTCATGTTATCGGAGTTGTAGTTTATCGCCTTCCCTATCTAGGTTATTTACCTCTGTTGATCAGGCAACCTATAGGTATTGCATTCATTCTGCTTATTGCAGCTGCTCTGATCCTTCTCGAAGTGACAGATACTAATCTTAAAAAAGGGAAAAGAAAGTCTCAAACCAATTAAATTAGTAAAAAAAGAAATGAATAAATAAGATCATTTTAATCAACTAACTATAAATATTCAATGTAGATAGACAAATAAGAAGTGTTAAGCTTGGCTCAAAAGAAAGCTTCTATAAATATTGAGAATGTAGTTGCCTCAGCAACTCTGAATCAGAATATCGATTTGAATGCAGTTGTTCGTCACTTCCCTGCTGTAGAATATAAACCTGAACAGTTTCCAGGCTTAGTCTATCGTTTAAAAACTCCTAAAACTGCTACCTTGATTTTCGGATCAGGCAAGATGGTGTGCACAGGCGCCAAATCTGAGCGGCAAGCTAAAAAAGCAGTAATGAGAGTCGTAGAGGATCTGAAAAATGAAGATATCCTTACTGTCAGCAAACCTGATATTCAAATTCAGAATATTGTAGCCTCAGCAAGCCTTAACGGTGCAATAGACCTAGAAAAATCAACCTATTCGCTTGATAGGACAATGTACGAGCCAGAACAATTTCCTGGTTTAATTTATAGAATGAGTGATCCAAAAGTAGTTATACTCCTTTTTGCTAGTGGAAAACTTGTCTGTACGGGGGCTAAAGAAGAAGCAGAAGTTCATCGAGCTGTCTCAAAACTACAAGGTATTCTTGAAGGAAAAAAACTGATTACCTACGAATAAGTATGCTTTGCTTTATATAGGTACGATTTCCTTTATCATGTTTTATTCCATGTTCTTCGTAATTGTGAAGCAGCTTCATTTGGAGGGATTGAGTTAATATGTATATCTGTACCTAATTCAAATCCTCCTTGAACTCCCAGTTTAGGATATACTTCTATGTGCCAGTGATAATTTTCTTCTCCTTTCGGTAATGTGTGAAGATAAAAATTGAACGGAATATCACCAACAGTATCTTGTAATGATACAAGACTCTTCTTGAGTGTTACAACGAATTCTAGAATCTTAGAATTCTTAAGTGTAAACATATTGGGATTATGATCTTTCGGAATTATCCAAAACTCATATGGATATATACTCGCCCATGGAGTAACAACAGCATAGTCAGTGGTTTCAGATATGAGCAATTCATCATTTTCTGAGTATACTTCACAATATGGGCATACATTATGTTTTTCAATAAACTTTTGAAAACCCTCTAATTCTCTTTTAATTAATGGTGGAATTATGGGTGTCGATATAATTTGAGTATGTGGATGTTTTTGGGATGCCCCGGCATTCTTGCCACTGTTTTTAAATATTGCTACATAACGTACAAATGGTTTTTCCATCATATATTTGGCTCTAGATAAAATTGCTTTCCAACTTAATGCAAGATCATTGAAAGATATTGTGCGTAAGGTTTCATTATGATTTGGTGTTTCAATAACAACTTCATGAAATCCAAGGGCTACGGTTTGTTCCTTTGCACGTTTACTACTTTGTTTCTTCTTTGGAACTTGAAGAGCTGGATACATATTAGGTATACAACGGACAATCCAGTTTTGTAGACGTCCTTTCAGAGGATCTGCAAGTTCTCGTATTTCGGTATCCTTTTGAATAATAAGTGTTGCTGGTGGAGTCATTTCTTCATTTCCAGGGCAGAAGGGACATTGTTTCATATCACTGCTGTCTTTATCTGTTGATTCGGAGTAATCTCTTGGTCTTTCTTCTCTTTTAGCAGCTATAATTGTCCATCTATTAAGAATATAATCTCTTCTAATAGAATAGCCCATCAATTTCTCATCTCTTGAAATTCAGTCTCTAGAGCTTAAATCGTGGCGGTTCAGACAAATGCCTTTATCTCATACTTGACTCACATCGACGTAACTTTGAGTCATCATAACCGCCTTTATAGAATAATATTTTACCCTTCTTTAAAGTGATCTATTCGATCTTTCATATTATAATATTTGTTAATCCCTTCTTTTTAGCTATTGTCAGAGCCCTTTTTTATTGTTTAATCCATTCCCTTGACAGTTCCGGTTCTGCATTCGCTTTCCATTCTGGTTGATATTGAGCCATTATGTTTCCTCATGTATTTTTCTGTAAATTTTCAGTTATTCATGTTATGATTGGAGTATAGCAGCAATCTAGATGTGAGAGGAGAAGTAGCACTCGGATTATTAATTCTCCTGATTGTTTGGCTATAAGATGATTTCGAGTAGCTGTTGACCAATAATTTGGAGCTAGCTAACTCAACGTTTCGTGAAGCAAGAATCTTCTTTAAAATTAAGAATTGAGCTTGAATCTCACCTTCAAGTATCGAAAAAATATCTATTAAAAGTTTTTCTGTAGTTTATATCTTTTAAAATTGCTATGGCATCCCACCTCATGGGGCCCCACATAGCAAGGAGCTCCTAATAATTATTTAGTACTCTTTCAAATAAGAAGAGATGAGATTCATTATATATTACTTTGTTCCAAGTTCTCTCTTCTTCCAACGTAAGTTATAGTTTCGACATCTACGACATCGTTTTGCGTCTGCAGCATTTCTACTTCCACAATTACGACATATCTTATAGTATAGACGATGTTTCTGAGCTAACTGTTTCTTCACTACGTCAGTTATAGGCAATTTTTTTCTTGTCTCCAGACGTTTTTGGTAATCTAGAGAATGTGGAAACCTTTAAGTTTTTAGGCCCTTCCATCTATAAAAGATACAAGTGTAAGGGCTCGTAGTCCAGTGGTTAAGACGCCGCCCTCACACGGCGGAGATCCCGAGTTCAATTCTCGGCGAGCCCACCAATAATCAGCTGTTTTAGCGGAAATAAGCTCGTTTTGAAGAGTTTCGTTGCGACTATAGTTTTGTGTCTTCCACGTGGATCCACGTGGAGTATCCCCTTTAGCAAGTATTTATCTTAGTCTATTATCCATCAGTTTGGAAAGATTGAATCCATAACTCTTAGCTTCTTTAACCAGGTCTTCTTCCAAGTAAAGTGTAACATTACTCTTTCGAGTCAACATACAACCCGTAGAGATATCTGTTGCTTGAAGTTAAAAAGATTCGTTTATACTATCCCTTGAACCCAATAAACATAGCAAAAACTAAAACTCCTGTTAAAACTACTAATGCTATAGTCAAACATTCTAACCTTTTACCGGATTTGTATAAATTTTCGCTAACCGTTAAGAGATCATCGGTTGCATAAACTGTAGCATAAGAAGCAATATGAATAGATTCTTTCCAGTCAAGACTCCCTTTTTCAACTTTTTGTTTTGATATTTTATCTTTTAAGTTCTTTACTAAATGTGGAGCATTTCCATCTGCAAATTCTCGAATTGTTTCTCTATATGATTTATGTTTTTCATTCATCCTTAATCACAAATACTGTAGTTGAAATATCCATATAAAATTCGTTTACTTGTAAAACTTGTCGTCAACCAAACGTCAACGATTCATTCTCATTATTTTAGGACTCGAGCGAAGCGAGTTTCTCACCGGTAGGCATCTAGATTCTTCCAGTCTCACCAGTCAAAAACAAACAACAAACCAATACTAACTCATCACGCCCAATCCGACGAACATCTTCCAACCAATACTCCAACCACTATAAGTGTGCTTAGACCATAGACAATTTTTTTTTGAAAAACAGTACTTAGAACCAGAAAGCTTCAGCAAAGCAGTGTATACAATCATGTAAAAACATACAGAGTATTCCAAGAAGAATCAACATGATTACTGTAACAATCATAGAAACGCTTAGAGAATACGGGGTGAGAGTGCTGGATTCCATACAGGTCGGTTAGAATGAAAAAAGATAAAAAATAATATCAAGCGAATATCGGAGTTAGACATCTAACTATTAATTTCCTTTTCCTGAATAATTTCTCTCCATCTATCTCAGTTACATATTCAAATCCTGACTATATGAGCATCTTTGTCTCGTCAACAGTCTTAGCAACTATGCAAATATTCTCATTATACTCCAATCTACTAGATGAGTGTAAACCCATAAACCAATTAACTCAACACTTTCAATTCAGCTTTATCATAGATATCTATTAGCTTCTCTGGTGAATAATCAGTGTAATGTCACTCTAAGATACTTCTTGGAAAATCTACCTTAACCTTTGAATACTGTTATTAATACGTTGATAACATTTGATGTACAGGGGTAAAAAGGTGAAGGTGTTGCTGTTAGCGTTCCTTTTTGCTAGTCTATTAGTTGCGGCTACAATTGTCAATAATAATCAGTTAGCATATGCTCAAGGTGGTACCTATTGTAGTAGTGAGTGTGAGACCTATGTCTTTACTCTTAAAAAGATAGTGGGTGGACCAGTACCAAGTTCCAATTGGCAGTATGATATGTTCTTTATTTTTACGCGTAATATCTACACAGTTTCAGAAACGGCTACACTTAACTCAGCTGGTGGTGAAGAAGTTATTAGTATTGTCGCGAGCTGGGATCTTACCTATGCTATCATTTCAGAGAAGCTTAAACCTAATTATGTTGCTTATGTCCGTTCCTCAACGTCTGGCTTTGCTACAGAGTATGCGACTACGAATGTAATTTCGCAGCCTTTACGATTTGATTCTACTGCAATCTTCGAATTTAGTAATCAATATATAGAGCGTGATCCCGTCGGTGGTCCCATCGGTGGTACCTTGATACCAATCAATAAGTTAACCGTCTTAGTAACCTACCTCGTCTTAGTTGGAGTAGTTGCGTGCTTATCTCTCACCGCAGTAGTAAAAAAAGGAAAACGTAAACCTAGATAACATCGTGATGATCATCTTTTCTCTCTATTACATCTTTCTTATATTCTCTTATTGTAAATCGTAAACCAGTACATTATTAGACTTAATCTAGCTAGTTAATCAATACGTAAAAAAATAAGAAGTCCGCCAATACAGATTAAGGCACCTCCTAGTATCGAGAGTATATTCAGATATTGCTGTAGGATGAGTACTCCTAAAAGATAAGCAGATAAAGGTTCGAAATAGGTGAGAATAGAATATTCTTGAGCTTTAATATACTTTAATGACTGAACAGTGAACATCGTACCTAAAACCCCTACTACTGCGAAAAGTACAAGCAAAAAGAGATCAGTGGAGAGAACAACTTGAGAGAAACTTCCCTCAAACAGTATCCACAGCTGAAGTACTAATGCAGATAGTAAGTAGGTATAGAATGAAACGGTATAACTAGATTCTCCCATAAGATACTTCTTGATTATAATCACTACAATTGCACTCGTGAAACTTGCAGCTAACCCCAATATATAACCGAGATAATTCGTAAACGTGAACTGAATCTCTTGAAACAATAGAATTAAGATAATCCCACTTAAAGCAAAAACTAAGGAAACTAGAATCTTCTTATCAAGTCTCTCTCCAAGAAAAAAATGTGATAAAATAACAATTTGTAGTGGAAACAGATACAATAAAAAAACTGCGATAGCGATAGGTATTAACTTCAGCGATTGGAACAAAAACAAGCGAGTTATAACAAAAACTATACCAACAATGATCACTACGTGAAAGGCGCCTTTAGGACGAAGTAATCCCCAATTCTTTGAACTCAAAAAGATACTAGCTATAATAATTACAGCAAACAATCCTTGAAAATAAATAATTAAAGGAACCCCAAAAGAGATGAAACGAATAAAGATGCCTTCACTGCTAAATAGAACCGACGCTAATAATACTAATAGATAGCCTCTATGTTTCATATTGGAAAGCATAGTCCCTACTATGTAGAACTTCTAGATAAAGTCGTTAGCTAAGTATGTAATAGACTATAGCTAACTTGTAGTTTGGATCTAAACTTCCTTACCTAACTATCCAAAACTTTCAGCTCTGCTTTATCATAGATAATCTTCAACCAGTTTGGAAAAGTTTGCAGCATAATCTTTTTTTAATATGTATCTCTAATCGAATAATATGATCTTACTTGAAGACTTCATTCAGTATATCCAAATCATTCTAACGCCTATAGCTATGGTCTCTGGAGTAGGTATTATCTCATTGTTAACACAAACTAGGTACGGTAGAGTAGTAGATAGTTCAAGACATTTAGATCGTGAAAAATTAAGTTTGTTTAGGTATAAAATAGCTAAGAAACCTTCAGAATTAGAAAGAAAACTAATAGAAAAAAGAATCGATGCTATAGATCAGCAACTTAACTTACTTCTAAAAAGAGGGAGCTATCTTAAATTAGCTTTATTTTCACTGTTAATGGGAATATTCGCTTTTATAACAACTTCTATCTTAGTACTACTTCAAGAGACACTTACTAACATAACTACAGTTTCAATAACTATTATCTCATTTATGGTTGGCTTAGCGCTCTTGGTTATTGGAGGAGTTTTCATACTCATCGATTTAATTTTCTCCCATAAAGCTGTCTTACTAGCTGTACATAGTACTAAAGAACTCATGAAAACATTTGAATAGAACACACCATATATGTGACATTTACCATAAAACTAGTTAGCGAGTACTTTCAATCCAGCCTTATCATAGATCTCTTTTAGCCTCTCTGGAGAGTAATCCGTGTAATGTCTTGCAAGTATTGATCGTGGTACCCTTCCACAGAATGCGTCTACATAACGGTCTGGTACCCCTAGTCTTCCTAGTTCACATGCAAACCATTCACGTAGCATCTTAGCAGTGATTCTAGTTTCTAAATTCTTTTGGTGTTTGAATATCTTAACTTTAAGTAATTGTGAGTTCGAGAAGAGTCTACCTTCTTTAATCTCTCTTTCTTTGATGTATTGAATTAGGAGTTCATTTGCTTCACTATTGAATAGTGTTATCCATGTTCTCTTTGTTCTACTATTATTTGATTTAGGTAGAATCATTCGTTTCTCTAAATCAATATCTTTCAAATCCAACTCTAAGAGTTCATGGACTCGTAGTCCACTCGAAGCTAATAAAAGAAACATTGTCTTTTCTTTAATATTCTCGAGAGATTCATAGAATGATTGAAGCTCCTTCTTAGTCGGCACTATCTTAGGTTTGATCACATTCTGTGGTACCTTGAAAGTCTCTATCAATTCCTTACGTCTCAAGAATCGTCCAAAGAAGACTCTAACAACTTTATAATAGTGACACTTAGCATTCTCTGTACATTTCAGAAATTGTCGAATATCATTAGTGGTTATCATTTCGACTGGTTTGTTTACTTCTAAGAGGAACTTCTTAATATAACTACAATGCTTTCTAATAGTCAACTCTGCTAATTGTTCGTCTACTAAGAGATAATCAGCGAATTTCTCTACGATTTCGTCGATAGGCACCTCACACGGCGGAGATCCTAAGTTCAATTCTCGGCGAGCCCACCAATAATCAGCTGTTTTAGCGGAAATAAGCTAACCCGCTTCCACCAAATAGAACAAACAATATAATTTTCAAGAATAAATTCTTCATATTTATAAATTAAGCTAGTATCCTAGCTTTTCTTTTACAAGTACTACTACTAAATCGGTTTCATTAGGTCTTCGTTCTATAATAGTGATAATATTGCATAATCTTTCAGGCGGTTCACATATATCTTCAACACATATACCTGTATGACTACATGGACTTTTATATCCTAGACGGTACGCGTTCATAGGTGTTGCGATATTCCTAGCTCTGTTAATTCCCTCACTCACATTTTTTACAATCTTATTTACTCCAGCCACTATAACCACCTTGCTGGGGCCAAAGATTGTAGCTGCAACTCTATTTCCAATTCCATCAATATTTACTAGCTTTCCGTCCATTGTCACAGCATTACTACTGGAAACAAAAATGTCTGAGATTAGCTGATTCCGTCTAATCTTTTTAATTTCTTCTTTTGATAAACCTGAACGCCAATGGTCAAACACAATATTTCCACGTTTTTCTAAAGCTTTTATCAAACCAATCTCTCGTATTGTGACCGAACCACCTACCCCAACTTTTGCATAATTAGGAATAATTTCAAGAACTTTTTTTCGAGCATCTTCTTTAGAAGAAACATATAATGTTGTAAAACCGTTTTTATTAAGCTTACTCAAAGTGATTTGAACAACTTTTTCACTATACCAATCTCTCGCTTCATACATAATTATACCTGAGTAAGTACAAATAAAATATTTTTGTTATATTCTTGATCTCTAATATAGTCCCCATCATAACTACAGATGTGCTCTCTCTTAGCATCCTATAAATCATTCATTTACTTGAATTAAAATGAAGTTCGTTAGCTTAGCTAGTTGAAAGCTATTATTGAAAACTCAATTTACTATACGAGTAGTTGAACTATTTTTCTCGTTAGTTCTCATATCTATAAGTTCTACTGTTTCTTGTTGACTCATTTTTTGTAGGTTCCAGATTTCTTGTTTAATCAAGATACCCAGTTCCACACTATACCACATTGTTCGAGAAATATTCTGGATGGGCATATCTTTAATTTTATAGCATAGGAAGTTTCCTATTGATAACTTAGTAACTTCTATATCTGCAACCTCAGTCCCAAAATAGTATTCTCCTTTTGTAAGACTTTTCGGTATGATATGGTATTGTATCCGTTCAATATCCAAAGTTTCGACGTGAGTATAACTTTTATCCTTTTCATCAATAACAATATTTTTTTTAAGAGCACTATTTTTTATGTAGTTATATTCGATAACTTCCACAAAATAAGTAACAAATAAATCTTGCATATCAAGCCATCGGATCCTTTTAGATGTTGGTTTGAAGTAAGATTCTTCTCTTACTGTTCTAATAAGTAATCCATTTTTAGTGTCCACCCAAAAGACTTCTTCTTCTTTATATTCTTGATTAGAATATTTTCTGAAAATTTTCCAGCATTCATGACCTTGAATAAATTCTTTATCCACTATCTCTTCAATGACTGTAAAAGATTTATCCTCTGATTTTATACTATAAACAAAGAAAGATCCAACAGTTAATTGACGTTTTATAGTTGAAGTAGAAGTATTGTCATTAGACGTTGAGGTGACTCGAAATCTAGTAAAATACAAAGTTCCTATAGTCGCGGCTGTTATAGATAAAATTCCTAATCCTAAATATTTTATATATCTTCTCCTCGAAATCTCCTTAATCCTATCAAGGAACAAAACTTGGTGATGATTTACTTTTTTGTTATTGATTTTCAATTGGTTTCTTCCTATTCTAAATATATATTTAATCTGTTCGCGAGCTCTATGTAAACGATGTAATAATAACTATCTAAATGATACTTTTTCTATTATAAACAATATTTAGTTCTTTTCGATTATTTAATATAGAATAAAAGAATTAGAAGTTGTATGAAAGTCGAGAAGTCCATCCAAATAAATGCAGGTATTAGTAGAGTTTGGGATGTGTTAACCGATTTTAAAAATTATCCTGTCTGGATGAGAAGTAATGAAAAAATAGAATCGCTATCATCAAAGGAGATTGGAAAAGGCTTCACATTTTATCTTCATGGTATAGTAAAAGGAACTCGTTACAAGACATATAATAGAATAGTTGAATGGAAAGAGGATGAGGAGCTAGGAGTATATGTTACTTCTCTACTTGGTGAAGCGTATACAAATTATCGTTTATCAAAAATTCCTGGTGGATGTGAAGTTGTCTATACCGTTGATTTTACATTATCAAAAAAATTACAATCAAAACATGATCTATATGCCAAGCATCATGAGAGTGTAGTCGACGAAACTTTAAAAAGATTAAAGGAATATCTCGAAATATCAGACAATAAACTTAAGTTATAAACACTTAGTTAGAATGTTCACACTATATTGTTAACAAAATTTCTTGTTAACTTACTAAATCTGTATCTTTTAAGGATAAAAAAGATCCTAGAATTATCTCAGAAACGATAAAAACTTCTACACACTGATTTCAACAAATTTCCATTTCACTTATTTTTACTGCTACTATGGCACCGTTACAGTCTTCGCGAGATTTCTTGGTTTATCCGGATTTAATCTCTTCTCTACAGCTAAATAATAAGAGAATAATTGAAGCGGTATAATATATGGGATAGGAGATAATGATTCTGAAATACCTTTTGGAATACCAATATGATCATTGGAAAGATGAATTACTTCTTCATCATCTTCTTCACAAATTACAATTATTTTAGCTCCTCGTGCTTTCATTTCCATGATATTACCAAGAATTTCTTTTCTTGTTCTATCTTTAGGACAAATCAAGATGACAGGCAACCCTTCATCTACAATGCTTATTGGACCATGTTTTGACTCCCCGGCTGGATAAGATAGTGAAGGAATATATGTAATCTCTAAAAGCTTTAGTCTTCCCTCAAATGCTGTTGCAGAACTTATTCCTTTACCTAAAAAGAGAAATAGTTTTTCATGCGCATATTTTTTTGACAGTTGGAGTATTTTCTTATTATTTTGCTGGATAATGAGATCTATTATATCCGGTATTCTTTTGAGATCTAGCTTAAACTCATCTATTTCATCTTGAGAAAGTTTTCCTCGTAATCGTGCAAGACTTAAAGCAAGTTTTGCCAAGACCATTACCTGTGCTGTAAAAGTTTTTGTTGCTGCAACACCCACCTCCTGTCCTGATTGTTGGATGAGATATGCTCGCGATACTCTGGTTAGCGTAGATCCAATATTATTTGTTAATCCCAGAACTGTTGCCGCTCTCATTCGTGCAGTATCCACTGCTTTCAATACATCATAAGTTTCTCCTGACTGACTTACCGCTAGAACTATGCTATCAATACTCACTGTATCCCCATAGGCGTCAGTGAATTCTGAAGCTATCACTGGATATGTTGCAAGTCGAGCTAATTTGGAGAACATATATGATCCAGCTAGGCAAGCATAATAAGAAGTTCCCGAAGCAACTAAAAAGATTTCTTTTCCTCTATCTAAAAAAGTTGAGATAAGATCAAGGTAAGATTCTTGCACTCTTAAAGCATTCTTAAGACTAATACTCTGTTCATGAATCTCCTTCAGCATAAAATGTGGGTATCCTTGTTTTTCAGCCTCCTCTATACTCCATTCGATAATTTTTGGTTTTCTTTCAATAATCGTATTATCTGAAATCTTTCTAATTTCATATCGTCCCTGCTCAAGAATAGAAATCTCTCCATTTTGTAATGTTAGAATATTCTTCGTAAAAGGTAGTATTGCTGAGATATCCGATGCGCAGAAACATTTATTCTTTGTTACGCCAATAATGAGAGGGCTTTCATTTCGAGCACAAATTAATTTAGTAGATTCTTTAGCTGCCAATACAGCAAGAGCATAAGATCCTTCAACTCTTCTTAACGTATTCAAAACAGAAGAATATAAATCATCATATTTCTTCATCTCTTCCTCAATAAGATGAGCAATGACCTCTGTATCAGTTTTTGATACAAAGTGATGACCTTTATCAATCAGTTCTTTTTTAAGCTCTACAAAATTTTCTATAACACCATTATGTACTATGGCTATTGATTCTTTACAATCAATGTGTGGATGAGCATTTTCCTTAAATGGTGCTCCATGAGTAGCCCAACGTGTATGTGCAATACCTAGTGACCCAGGTAAATCATCAAATTTGACTATCTTATTGATTTCATCAATAGTTCCAGCATCTTTTTTTAGATAGATTTTGTTACCACTTACTGTTGCTATTCCCGCTGAATCATATCCTCTATATTCTAATCGTTTCAGAGCTTGATGTAGTAAGGGAGCAGATTCTCCTTCATCTAAGATGCAGCCAATTATTCCACACATATTTCTATCCTTCTATTTCATTAACAACCTAGAATTTGAACTTGTAAAAGTTATTTAAAGTTTAGATTGCATGTATAAATTCCTATTAAACAATATTATATAGAATCCAGTTATGTACCAGATATTTAATTACTTATCTAATTATTATTTCAATCCTTATCTTCCCTGCATTATCTACTCCTCTTGTAGCTAGCTAGTCAATCCCTGGAAATATTGTTCTCAGTTCAACAAATATCTCTGCTTCACTTCCTTCTCCTCCCTCATAGATGAATTCTACTCCCTTTCTGGTAGGTTTCATCTCTTTATTCATATCCATACCATGAAACTTTTTGTCTTCGTTAGCTTAATGGTAAAAAATAATAAATATCTAATTATATTACAAGGGGATCCTAAAGTACAAGCAAGCAAATGCAATGTTATGTATTCGAAAGTAGCTAGTTTAAATAATTGGTATTGAATATTCTTTAATCAATTCATTCCTATGTTCACGAGTGTGCTTTATTGCATAAGGTAGATTATTCAGTATATCTGTAGCAGTGATTCCGTCTTTTCCTTTCTCTTGAATAGCTAGATCTCCAGCGAATCCATGAATAAAGACACCTGTTCTTACAGCATCCTGTATAGTTAACCCTAAGCCAACCATAGCTGCTATAGTTCCAGTTAACACATCACCACTTCCAGCAGTTGCCATACCATCGTTTCCACTCATGTTAATAAAGAGAGTTCTATCCGGATACCCAATTAATGAATGTGCTCCTTTCAGAACGATAATCGCATTTAATTCTTCCGAAATATTTCTTAGAATTGTAATCTTCTCATTATGTATTTCTTGAATGCTTTTCTGAGTTAGTTTAGCCATTTCACCTAAATGTGGTGTTAGAATGGTTTCACATGGCCTTTCAATAATATTATGTATGTTAGAAGAAAGTGCTGTTATCCCATCCCCATCGATAAGGATTGGCTTCAAGGTTTTCAGTGATACTTCTCTAACTAGCTCTTGCGTTTCATTATGTAATGATAACCCAGGTCCAATTACAACCATATCTGTTTTTTTCGTTAAATCTAAAATCTTATCTACATTATCATAAGAGAGGGTACCTATTTCAGTTTCTTTCATTGGAATGGATACTACTTCACATCCTAAGGTGGCAGTAGATAATAATACTGACTTTGGTGCAGCTAATCGAGAATATCCTCCTCCAGATTTTAGGAAGGCCATCGAAGAGAGATAGGGAGCTCCGACATATCCTATTGCTCCAGCTACAAATAATACATTACCGAAATCTCCTTTATGACCATCTTCTCTTCTTTTAGGCAGCTCTACATATTTGTTTAACTCAATCTTTAGGTGATTATAGAGTGATGGGGGAAAGGAGAGATGTGATACATATAATTCTCCACAATGGGTAAAGCCAGGATATAATAAATTACCTGTTTTAGGAAGACCTAATGTTACAGTATATTTTGCTTCAATAGCTACACCCATAATCTTACCGGTATTACCATGTATTCCAGAGGGAATATCTATACTAAAAATAGGTTTATCACATATATTAATGAGCTCAATCACCTTCTTGTAGATACCAGTAATTTCTCGTGATAAACCGGTTCCAAAAATGGCGTCTACAATTACATCAAACCTTTCTATCTCTTTTTTGAAATCTTTAACGTTTTTTATATGCTGAATTTCAATCTCCAAGTTGGAAATGATAGTAAAATTCTTTTTTGTTGCTTCTGTGAAGTTTTTTTCTTCACCTAATAGAATAATTTTTACTATGCCACGATTTGAATGAATTTTTCGCGCAACAACGAAACCATCCCCTCCATTGTTACCGCTACCGCATAATATTAGGAAGGTTCTTCTTTCTATCTTAAACTTTCGTGAGATTAGAGAGTAAACAGCATGTCCAGCATTCTCCATCAATATCTGTTGTTGAATTCCATATTTTTCAGTAGCTGTAGTATCTAAGCCTCTCATTTCTTCTACGGTAGATATTTTCATAATTTCCTCAGTTCTCCGGCAAGTTTAAGTAAATAACTATAATAGATATCTACTAAATATTATAGATTATTTCTATATTATCTTATATCTAATCTTCTTTGTTTTGTTTTATTAATTTAGGATATTACATTTAATTGAGAATTGATCGAATAGATATCTCCAATAATAGTAAAGAATTTTAATTTACTCATGGCAACCATGTTATCGAAACAATTAAAACTATAGCTAGAGTATTCATAAGTATAAAGATACTAATTAATTAGTGTAATCAAATTAGGGAAAGGTTAATGATGAAAAGAATTGAAGAGGAAAAACGGTTACTAGAGAAACTTATGACTTGGCTTCCAGGATTTAAAGGGTACAAAGAGAAAGAGTTGCGACGGGAAAGTGATCGCTTACTGAGAACTAATCTTTATCAAAAAATGAGAAATAATCGAACAATTCTTTATGATCTTTATCGTGAAGTTGTTGATATGGGCCTCGTTGAAATATGGGAGAGTATAGATCGTATTATTATTAAAGTTGATACTGTAGGTGAGCGTATAAATCATGCAGCATATGGTTATACCGGTTTCTTTGATGCGCTTAAAGTTGATGAAATGAAACTGGATAATATGATAACCTTTGATCATCAATTACTTGAGAAAATTGAAAACCTTTCTAAGAAAATAGGAGAAGTAAAAGATCAAATATCCAAGAAAGATATCGATGAATTAAATAAACACGTTAATAATATCTATAGTTTATTATTGGAACTTGAAATGTTGCTTAATAAAAGAAAGAGCATAATTTTGGGGATAATAGGAGAGTAAATAAAAATGCCTCAAATAATTGAGTGGGTAAATCCTGGACCTGATGACATTGTATGGTTATATCCAAATGAGAATATTACATGGGGCGCTCAACTGGTCGTCCATGAAATGGAAGCTGCAGTATTCTTTCGAGACGGGAAGGCATATGATATCTTTGGACCTGGAAGACATACCGTTACTACCCTAAATATTCCTCTCCTTACAAGGGTTCTAAAAACTCTCGCGGGATTTAGTGAGACACCTTTCAAGTCTAGAGTGATCTTTGTATCCATCAAGGAATTTCCTGGAAAATTCGGTGCTCGCGCTCAGACAACTGAGTTAGCACCCCTCATGGTACATGGCACGTATTGGTTTAAAGTTTCAGATCCAACACTCTTTATAACTGAAATTGTGGGAGGACAAGATGCATTCACCACACCAAGTGTAAACGAGTTTCTCAAGGGATTCTTAAATGAAAAGATTATCGATGAACTATCAAAATACTCGCTTGAACAAGTCTATACAAAGCTTAATGAAACTTCTGTAGTTGTCAAAACTCATCTTCAAGATGCTTTTTCAAGGGTAGGTGCAGCTTTGATAGATCTCCGATTTGAGGGAATAGATACTACTCCAGATTATCGGGAACGACTTTTCTGGCTTAAATCTGGTAAAAACATTGTATCTCCTGGTGAGGTTCTCAGAATGGAAACAGTTAAAGTAGCCGCTAAGGAATTAGGAAAATCATCAGGTGCTGCCTTAGGCGCTGGAATGATGTTGGTACCCCCTCTATTTCAAACAGGCCCAGCACCTGCAGCAACGATGGTACCCTGCTATAAATGTAATGCCACAGTACTCGCCACATCAAAATTCTGCCCAAACTGTGGAGTAGAGCTAAGAAAAACATCTGCGACTGATGGAGTTGTAACATGTACAAAATGTAAACAAGTCGTCCCACCTACTTCTAAATTCTGTCCTAACTGCGGTACTAAAAAAGAGTAATTTTCAATAACGGTTTAATAAAATGGGATTGACAAAAGCTTTAGCTTATATTGGTGCAATTACACTTCTTTTTCTTGGTATTATTTTTCTAATGGCTTCAGCATACGTCCTTTCTCGACTATATATAGGATTTGCATTAATAGCATTATCAGTATTTATAATTTATTTTGCAAGACGTTCCTTCAAAATGACAATTATACGAAAATATGACGTCGACCTTTCTGGAGATGTAATCCTTAATCCAGTTACCTGCCCTAATTGTGGGGCTCATCTTGATCTTAAAAAACTTGAAATTAAAGCTGGTGTTCCATCACTTAACTGCCCGTATTGTAGTAAATCTTTTGAGGTATCCGAGGAGCCAAAATGGTGATGAACAAGCGAACCATTCTCGCTATTATGTTCTTTATAACGGTTCTTTTCTCCTATGTATTTATTGAAGTCTCAGCGTCTAATATTGAATATCATCTTGAGGAAGAAGGTGCCAAGATATGGATAAATA
>CAZAXO010000018.1:0-19624 GCA_964489085.1 uncultured Candidatus Bathyarchaeia archaeon | reverse complement strand
TATCTTGAGGGTGTAGGTTCAACCACTAAAACTGAAAAGTCACAACCGGTAAGAGAGGCTATCACGGGACAACCTATCCCAGCTGCAGCATCGAGAATCATAACGTCATGATCAAATTGCTCTGCTTTTCTTCGTAATTGTTGTACTATTTTACCTGATCCAGTAGCACCTGGATAGATTTGACCTGATATTAGAGGAAATCCCCACTCTGTTTGTGTAACTTGTAGCTCTCCGTTAATTATTGGTTTAAGATCCACCGCATCTACTGGACATACTAATTGGCAAACTCCACACCCTTCACACGTTAAAGGATTAACATAGAAATTTATTGCCGTTTCAATTGCTTCAAATCTACAGTTTTCAAAACACGCGCCACAATTGGTACATTTATCTGTCTTGATGAATGCTTTTTCTGCTACAGAGATACGTTCTATACTATCATAATCTGTTACTCCAAGCCAAAGACCAAGATTGGGAGCGTCTACATCACAATCGCATGCGACGACTTTTTTATTTTTCCCAAAAAGTAAAGATAAGGAGCTGGATAGCATGCTTTTGCCGGTACCTCCCTTTCCAGATGCGACAACGATCTTCATAGTAAATCAATGACCTCATCTAATTTTCCATATGAATAAGCTTTAACTAACCGGTCCGAGTAGGGAATCTCTACTGTTATAGGAGTGTTGTAGTCATTCGCAATCTTTTGGATACTATCTTTTTTGCCTATATCTGCTTTATTTAATACAAGTTCACCTGGAATCTTCATTACTCGAAGAAGCTCTAGAATTAACGCTGCGTCGTGGCTACCTAAGGGTGTTGGCTCAGTTACTACATAAGCTTTTTCACACTGTAAAAGAGCTTGAATAACATTACAATGCGTTCCAGGTGCAGTATCCACGACTACTACATCGATATTCTTCTTTCGTGCAAATGATATCGCCCGTTTTTTAACTTCTTTTACAATTGATCCTGTTTCGGCTATCTTTGGCTTGGATCTACCTGTGATCAACCAAAAGTTATTATAGATTTTTGTTAGATAGAACTCTCCCGTTACCTCGTTTGTTGTTTGAATTGCTTTTTGAGGGCAGGAGATCCAACATGCTCCACAACCATTACATAGATCATAGATGAAGGTAGGTGGATTATTCTTCACCCAGAAGATAGCATTCTCTCTACAAACCTCTGAACATGATCCACAGTTTACACATTTTTTCTTATCAACTACAGGAATACAACGATAGATAGGGTCTGGTTTTTTGATCTCTTTACCTAGCAGAAGGTAATCATTTGGACATTCTACATCACAATCGCACAGTAGAACCGTTTGCTTATTCTTAACTGATTGTAAAGAGAATAAAACTGCAAATGTTGATTTTCCTGTTCCTCCTTTACCTCCTGTTGAAGCGATTAATTGCATAGTATCATAACAATCCTTACTATGATCATTAACTGTCCTAATGAAAGATCTAATAGTATCTTATTTGTAAGTCAAATATAATACTAAAATCTTTTATCTTTTACATATAGGCTAGGATAGATTGAGATACCTTTATGAAGTTTTATAGTTTTGTAAACTATGAAAGCGTGTACTCTTATCTACGATATCAATATAAACTATTGCAGTTAGATAGCTATAATTCTATAATATCACCTGTGTGAACGGGTTTACATTGATTACCGAATAGGTCTATTATCTTGGATGTAGCTTTTGACCCGGTGCAATGGCAGGGATAAATATTATCTGGTGCAATTCTTTGTAGTTCTTTCATTGTTTTATCAATGATTGCATTAGCAGCGTTGAAGAGATGGAATCCTCCAATAACGGCGTGAATCTTGGTCTTATTCATAATTCTTTTTGAATGATTTATTGTATTTATTATTCCACGGTGAGCGCATCCCACTATCACTACTAAACCTTTTTCTCCTAGATCAACTATAACTGCTTGTTCGTCGATCATTGAATCTTCGATAAATCTTGTTTTATCTGCTCTCCAGAAACCCTTTATAGTTTCAAAGTCTGTTCTGAGAGGTATCTCTCCACTTGTTTGTATACCATGGGATATGATTAGAGGAGTATCAGTAGGTAGAAATATGCCATTCTTTTCTTGAATTAATGATTGTTTAAAAGTGGTGCCGATGGATGTGAGGTTTGGTTTATAGGCGAATTTCGGATCTAATGTTTCTGGGTGAATTAGTATTGGAATAGGAGTTTTAGTATATTTTAAGATTTCAGGAAGGGCTTGGGTATGGTCGTAATGTCCATGACTTAACACTATAGCATTTAAATCAGATATATTGATATTAAGACTATTCAAGTTATTTGAGAATATTTCGGGTGAAGGGCCGGTATCCATTATTATTTTTGCTTTTGAATATTTTGACGTTGTTTGAAGTAATAAAGAAAGACCATGCTTATGAGACAAATTGGATTCCTTACTGTTAGGTGTGTCTTCAACGATGACAGTAATCTTACAAATATCTATGAGCGAACCATTTGTCAAAGTAATTTTATTCACTCTCACTCTATTGTTACGTGACATTAATTTTCGCCTTGACTATCTGCTACAGAAACGGATAGATTATCAAGATCTATTTGTTTTTCGTTATCTTGATCTCGTTAAGATTGACTCTGTAGCTAGCTCGACTAAGTATATGCTTGTTTATCACCAGAATCTTCTTCTTGCACCCCATCCGATACCTAAGCCTAAACCTCTTCCATATCCAAGTCCTAGGCCTAATCCTCTACCATAACCTAAACCTCGACCGTAACCCATTCCTAAACCGCCTCCCCATCCCATGCCATAAGGGTAACTACTATAGTTTGGTTGTTGCATGGGTGCTGGAGGTTGGCTGTACTGATAGGGTGAATATGTTGTAGGGGGATATCCAGTGCAAAAGCCTAATCCTCTTCCTGTTCTGGCTCCATATCCTAGGGGGCCTGTTCCATTTAATCCAGGCATTTTTTATCACCTAGTTTTATTTAGTGTTATTGCACATAATAAATGTTTCTCTTTTCAATACTTTTTAACATTCATTCCATATACTTCAAAATAGTAAAAAATATACAAATTTTTTAAAAAATGAATCGTTAAGTACTTTATTCTTCTATTGAGTAACTCATAGCTAATTTACTGATGGAACTGAATTGATCTACCCTCGATGAGAGCTTGAGCAACTTTTTTTCTTGCACTATGTAAGAGTCTCCAAACTGTTCCTCGTGAGATCCCCATTCGTTTTCCTGTCTCTTCTTGTGAGAGATCTTCTAAGTCAGAGAGCCGTAAAACTTCTAATTCAGCATGATCCAAGTATATAGGTTCCATGTTGTTGGGAAGACCTAATGGATGGAAGCTTCTGGTGGAAGGGTCTATCCCTAATCGTACTGGTTTGGGTAGTCTCCCTCTATTTCCTCGTCGTTTTCGATACATTTCATGTTATCACACGTATTAAATATACATCGAAACATTTATATATTTTTGTGCCATGTAACATAATTAAAATGTGCATAAGCACATAATAGAGGTGATAAATAAAATGGGATTCAGACATCGAAATATGTATAATGTGACAGGCCTCCCTGGATGGATACGATTTGGATTCTCGCCAGGTTGGTCAGGAAGATCTCTAACTGGCTTACCACCAACCGCACAATGGATCCTTCAAAGCGGACAACTTCCGCAGTATATGCAACACCTTCAAAGAAATATGCCCACCATTGCTTCTACAGAAACTTCAGGTAATGTTCCAATTACCGATGCGTTTACTCCATCCTATAGCAAGGAGCAGGAAAAACAGATGCTTGAGCAACAAATCAAGATTCTAAAAGACCAGCTAGAAGGCGTCACTAATCGATTGAAAGAATTAGGTAACGATACAAAGAAGATGCCCAAAGAAAAATCACAGGAGAAATAGATAAATATTTAACAGTAAAAGTTACAGAAGAAAAGTGAAGTGAAGCAAATGAAAATATGTGTTAGCGCATCAAATGAACATTTAGAGTCATGGATTGATCCAAGGTTTGGTCGTTGCGCATACTTCATCATCGTAGACTCAGATACAATGAATTTTGAAGCATTCCCTAATCCCAGTATTTCAGCTGCACATGGCGCAGGTATTTCAGCAGCACAAGTAGTAGCGAATAAAGACGTGAAAACCGTCATTACCGGCAATATTGGACCAAATGCTTATCAGGCTCTATCATCAACGGGTATCAAAATTTTTACTGGGATTACTGGGACGGTTAAAGAAGCGATAGAGAAGTATAAATCAGGAAAACTTAAGGAAGCAAATCAACCAACTGCATCTGCACACTCTGGTTTAGGTAACCGTGTAGGTTTGGGTTTAGGCGGAGGAATAGGCATGGGAAGAGGAAGAGGAAAAGGAAGAGGACAAAATATGGAGTTCCAAGCTAATACTCCTTTCACTCCATCTCAACAAGTATCTCCTGTAAAACCTAGAAAAGAATTGAAACCTGAAGATGAATTAGTCGAGCTTGAAGGATACAAGAAACGTTTAGAAGACGATTTAGAAGGACTTAAAGCTAGAATAAAAGAACTAAAAGATAAATAGGAAACCTATTAAAAAGCGAATGAAATAAAATTATTTTTTCAAAATTTTTTTAAAGCTTTTCGTAACGTTCGTATAGCTAACTGTGCACAGTGGATTTTCTGTTTAGGTGCACCTTCAAGAAAGGATAATAAATCAGTCTCGGTTAATTGTTTCGCTTCTTTGATATCTCTTCCTTTAATCATATCAATTAAAGCTGATCCAGAAGAAAACGTTCCTATACAACCATTTGCTTGAAATTTTGCGTCTCGTATTACATTAGCGTCCATCTTCAAATAGAGCCCCAAAGTATCACCACATGATCCAGTATATACTACGTGAACGGATGGATTTAGTATAATCCCAACATTCACTTTATTCAGATAATACTCGACTGCTTTTTTTGAATATCCTAATTGCACTAACTGTTTAATCAAAAATTCATCCATGAAGATTCTCCCTTAGCAATTTCTTCAACTATGTAAAAGGAAGAGGCACTCTATGAATCATGGTAAAAGCATATTCAATTCTTTTAATACATACTATCGTGTTATGATTATTTTTTATTTATGTTGTGCATCTTTGCATGGTTCTGTTAATTGAGTAAGTGTTCCTCGACAGTAAGCATCTATAGCTTCTCCAACGGTATTTACATTGCCCGTGAAAACGGATACTTTTTTTTCTTGGAAAATCTGTAATCCTCTTCGACCCATACCTTTAACGATTACAGCATCCACCTGCAGATTTAACGCAAGTGATTCAGCGGCTCCATGACCACCATAATGTCCTTCAATAGGCTGTCCAGTTATAGGCTTGATGTCTTCAACTTTATGATTATCTGTTAGAGTAATCATGGTAAATAGAGGAGCACGGCCAAAATGAGGAAAAATCTGAGAAGTTGTACCATCAAATTTATCTACAGGAATAACTATTTTTACCATTTCTTCTTCATATCCATTATGTATATTTTTTTAGTAACAGTATTTTGACTACTTTTTCTTTATTTAGAGTGTTTTTATATCACTCTTCACGATACTAACCTTCATTATTGCAAGATATATCTCTGCTTTTCGGTGAAAAAAGTATGTTATCGAACATATATTTTTGTTAAAAGTACCATTGAATGGGATCAATCAGGACACTATTAACGATTAAATGAGGATACTGAACTATTTCACATATTTAGCTGACTTTTTTTTATTCTGTTAAATTGAGAGTGGCTTCCACAGTATCTTCATCCAAACGTTTGATAGAAAAACCCATTTCCTTCATAAGATTAATCGCCCGTTGATTCTCTTGTAAAAGTAATCCATAGATACTCTCAAGGCGTTTATCTTTACAAATGTCAATCATATAATCAATCATCTTCGATCCTAAACCAATCCCTTGCCACGGATCAGCTACAATAAAAGCTATCTCACCTGTTTTAAGATTGGGTTCAACAATAAGCCTGGCAACACCTAGTATTTTCCTCTTTTCTTTCTCAATTAATTCTGCTACAATTGCGATTTCCCGGTCATAATCTATATTACAGTATCGAATCCTTACTTCATGGGGTGTTTCTTTAATTATTTCAAAAAATCTATAACGGATTGATTGCTCTGAAAAGTTTTGAAACATTTCCAACCATAAGGGTTCATCCTCAGGTTTTATAGGCCGTAAAAGCACGGTTCTTCCATCTCGAAGATTCCAATAGGATTCATATTTCTTGGGGTAGGGGCTAACTACTAAGTGTTCGTACGCTTCATACTTCTTGAATACTTTCTCTTTATCGATTACTATTCTAGCATCAAGAGCAAATACTTTCTTTTCATCAATGAATAAGGGATTAATATCAACTTCTTGTATTTGGGGGAAGTCAACAAGTATTTGAGAGAATCGAACAATCACTTCTTCTAGTAGTTTCATATTTGCAGGAGGAATATTTCGATATCCCTGTAACAGCTTGTATGCCTTTGTGTTTTCCATAATTCTCCTAACTATAATTTGATTTACTGGGGGTAGACCAATAGATACGTCTTTGAATAGTTCAACTCCAACACCACCCATTCCGAATAGTATGACAGGTCCGAAGAGGGGATCAGTTTTTGCTCCTAAAATTATTTCGCATCCCTGTTTTTTAATCATAGGTTGGATAGTGACGCCTTGAATTAGAGCATTTGGAGCGGATGCTTGAGCATTTTTCATAATGGCTTCAAATGCATCTCTTAACTTTCTCTCTGAAGCTATGTCAAGTATTACGCCTCCAGCATCAGTTTTATGAGTAATTTGATGTGATAAAATCTTCATAGCAACTGGATACTCTAAATGAGAAGCTGCAATAACTGCTTCATCTACAGTTTTCGCAACCAAAGTTTTTATCACTGGGATATTATAATAGCTTAGAAACTGCTTGGATTCTTTTTCTGTAAGGGTGTCACGGTTTTCCTCAGCGGCTTTTCTAAGTATCATATTTAACGGTCGTTTTGGTGGCACACTATCCACTGGTAGTTCTTCAGGTGTCTCATATAGTAGATTCAGGTTTCGCTTATACTGGTACATATACAGAAAAGTCTTGACTGCTTGTTCAGGTGTTGAATATGTTGGTATACTGTTTTCTGTAAAAATATGATTCGCTTTTTCTACTTCTTCGTATCCCATAAATGAGGTAACGATTGTCTTTTGACTTCTTGTCTTCTTATACAGATTAACAATGCTTTCAGCTATTTTAACAGGATCTACTACTCCTTGAGGAGTATAAATAACAAGTATTCCCTCAACTGTATTATCTTTAAGGCATGCTTCAACTACAGTAGTGTATCGGTCATCTTTAGCGTCACCTAGAATATCAATAGGATTCCGTCTACTCCAATAAGTGGGTAAAACATTGTTAAGTTTCTCTTTTGTTTCTTTACTTAGAAGAGCTAGTGTCCCTCCTCTAGAAATAAGTGTATCGGTGGACATAACTCCAGGGCCTCCCGCATTGGTGATAATTGCGAGGTTTGATCCTTTTGGAAGGGGTTGCATCCCTAAGACTGCAGCACAGTTGAATAGTTCCCCAATTTCTTCTACACGTACTATCCCCGCGCGCTTAAACGCTGCATTATAGATCATATCTTCACCGGTAAGTGATCCAGTATGTGAAGCAGCAGCTTCTGCGCTTTCGCTATACTTTCCCGCCTTCAAAATGATAATGGGTTTAGTTCGTGCGAAGTGTCGGGCAGCACTCATAAACTTTCTCGCGTCGGTTAACCCCTCAATATACATCAATATACTCTTCGTTTCAGGATCCATTCCAAAATAATCTATTAGATCTCCAAAATCAACATCGATCATTGATCCAACTGAAACGAAATTGCTGAAACCAATTCCCTCATGGATAGCCCAATCGAGAATAGACGTTCCTAATGCACCGCTTTGAGAGAGAAATGATATGTTTCCCGATTTTGGCATCTTAGTTGCGAAAGTAGAGTTGAATTGAATACTTGGACGGATAACGCCTAAACAATTAGGACCTATAATTCGTAAATTATACTTCTTTTTCAACGCAAGAATTTTTTCCTCTAATAATTTTCCTTGGGGTCCTATTTCCTTAAAGCCAGCTGAAATAATGATGATACCTTTTACTCCTGCTTTTCCACATTGCTCTACTATTTCTGGAACAGTTTTTGCTGGTGTGGCAATCACTGCAAGATCAATAGTTTCTGTAAGTTGATTAACAGTCTTATAGGCTGGTATACCCCAAATTTTCGATTTATGAAGGTTAACTGGATAAACTGTACCTTTAAAATCTAGTTCAGTAAGATTTTTCATTAACCTGTATCCAACAGAACCTTCCTCATCACTTGCTCCAATTATAGCAATATTTTTGGGGTGAAAAATTTTATCTAAATTTTCTGTAACCAATGAACTTTCTCCATTAAAATATTCTTCAAGTATATTATTTGATTTTTAGGATTATTAGAATTATTATACTTGTTACTCTCCTTACTTTTCTTAGAAAGCATAGTATCATTAAATGGAATAAATTTCTGTAGTAATGAAGTTTTAATAAGGATAATGAGTCATTTCAGATTAGTAATTACCTTTTGTTTTGTTATTCTTAAAGGTTGAGAGTGGCTTTCACGGTTTTTTCATCTAAACGTTTACGAGTAAATTCCATTTCACCTATAAGATTAACTAGCTAGTTATATTATACTTCGTAGAATAATAACAATTCGCTATATTATAGCTATAACAGTTATGACTACGAATCCTTTGTTAACATATTTTGCTTTATCATACCAGTTTATCTATTTCCATTCTTTTCTGCAATAGCTAACTATTACATATTAATTTTCCTGGATTCATTATCATAAACAGCTAAGGTGAGTATTGACAGTACATTGTGTAAATGTCTAATATTTTGTGATATAGTTCTTTTTAGTTCATCTATTGAATTGCTTTCAACTTTAACTATTATATCGTAAACACCATAGATAAGATTAATATAGAATACATTGGATATCTTTTTCAGTTTCATTAGAACTGCTCTCTCAGCTCCTGCCTTTGTTTGTAATAGAATAATTACTGATGATTACTGTAGTAAAGGTACCATATATCATAACGAACATCCAGCTATCTTAAGTAGACAGAGTGTTTTACTGTCAGTAACTAGAATCTCATACAAGGTCAATCAAACCAATGAGTGTAGGTAATTAAATTATTGAAATAGTTCTAGAGAAGAAAATTCATATACACTTTTTATAAAAATATAAATTATGGCGTACTGAAAATGAAATATCTAGATGAATTTGTTAAAAGAGTCCCTGCTAGTATTGAAGTATTTGAAAAATTTACTCAACATTATGATAGGTGGTTTACGAAGAATAAGTGGATTTACATGTCTGAGATTGAAGCAGTGAGAAAGTGTATTCCTCAGGATTGTTTCGGGTTAGAAGTTGGTGTTGGAACTGGAAGATTTTCTGTTCCTTTTAAAATAGAACTTGGATTAGATCCTTCAAAGAAAATGATTTTTCTAGCTAAGAGGAGAGGAATTGTCGTTGTTTGTGGTGTTGGTGAAAATCTTCCTTTTAGAGAAGAGATATTTGATTATGTTTTAAATGTTACGACACTCTGTTTTCTAGAAGATCCCTTAAAAGCTTTTAAAGAAACAAAAAGAGTCTTAAAAGAGAACGGGACAGTAATAATCGGTTTTGTAGATAGAAATAGTGAACTGGGTAAAAAATACGAGTCTAAGAAAGAAAAAAGTAAATTTTACAAACCAGCAAAATTCTACTCCGTAGACGATGTTAAAGGATTGCTTACCAAGTTATCCTTCACAGATTTCAATATCTATCAAACTATATTCCGTTCTCTAGATGCTATAACTGCTACAGAACCTATCAAAAAAGGATTTGGCGAGGGAGGATTTATCGTTTTCAAAGCTAAGAAAATGTAAAATTGTCTTGTCAAGCAAGTACACTAGCAGTTAGTAATCTTAATAGCCACGTATCTAAAGATGATTACTAATTATTTCTTAGATATTCAGTATCAATAGGTGGTTGAAGCCAGAATAGTTCAGACTAAAAATCCAGTTTCAACGTGAAGCAATGTATGTAGTACTTGTAGTGTTGCTTTCATTAAATCTTTTTGAGTTACAATCCCTTTAATTTCTTTGTCTTTGGTAACAAGTAGTCTTCTAATATTTTTTTCGTTCATAAGTTTAGCTGCTTTTCCTACAGCTGTACCGAGATCAACTGTGATAAGGGGCGAACTCATTATTTTTTCCACTTTCATTTCAGAGTTTTTCTAGGATACAAGTTTTCTTTGAGATATCACGTTCAGTTATAATTCCTACTGGTTTACTATTTTCTGTAACCATGATAGAACCTATATCTTTTCTAACCATAAGTTTTATCGCTTCTCTAATTTCTGTTTGAACATCCACTGATATGAGATCTTTTGTCATTACATACTCGACTTTATAGGTTATAGGCATACTATTCCTTTCCCTAATTAGTTAGCTAGCTCATAATCTGTTCAGATGTTCTTATTAGAAGAGTTAACGGATGATTGTTTAGATTTTGAGTACTTCTTTATGAAAGTATAATAGTCTATAAAAGAAGCAACTATGATAACTAGTACGCTAGTAGCAGCAACAGATTTCGAATATTCTCTTCTTGACATTGTTTTTGAGTTCATATCTTTTATATCTCCTTTTATACAGAATAGTACTTCTATTTTCCATATATCGTTAATTAGCTAGCTAGCGTAATAAAGACCCACATACCTAAAATGTTTAGAGTATTTCGTTCTCAATAAAAAGAATCCAATACTGAAACAATAAAAAATAAATAAAGATGTTATTTCTTTTCTTTTAAAAAAAAGGGATAGATTACTTTTATAACTCTTCCTTATCTTATGTATTTGTAGGTGATGGATATGAGTAGTAGAGGTAAAGGTCGTGGAGCGGGAAGGGGGAGAAGGGGTATAGGTCCTCCGTCTAAGTGTAGATGTACAAGTTGTGGATATGAAACATCACATACTCCTGGTGTTCCATGTATTAATCAAAAATGTCCTAACTGTTATACTCCTCTAGTAGGTGCAGATTAATGATCGTATAAGCACCAAAGAAATATATTGATAAGAGTGTACTTATACAATTGATGATTCCCTATAGTCAAATTTTGTAATAGGATCTATTACGGAGAGTTGAAAATCAACAATAGTTTGCTACATGATTTTATCATAGAAGCTAGTATCGAATAAATCTTCTTTAATAAGAGGACGGTTAACGTATCCCAATTTATAATGGACTTCAGCGTATTCTAACGTACTCTCCATTCCAACATGTGGATCATGTATCCAATAACCATCCCATGTTTTAAGAGAATATTTCACCTTATCAACTTCCCAGCCTATCTTCCGAGCATATATTTCAGCAGCTTCATCTGGATATTTCACATTATATTCTGTTGACATAACATGAATTCTAATCACCTGTTCTACAATATCAGGGTGCTCACGAATTAATTCTCCAGTTACTGTGAGGCAGCAACAGGTATGGTTCGGCCACATAACCCCTGATGCTAACACCATATTCCCGTTTCCTTCCAACTCTATAATCGCTGGATAAGGATGTGGAAGAAAAGCTGCATCTACAGCTTTCGCTGCCATAGCCGTAACAGCATCGCCAGGACCCATAGCTACAAGATCAATTTCATCATCAGCATTAATTCCCTTTCTCTCTAACCATTTCTTTAATACTGTATCTTGAATTGATCCTGGAGGAAAAGTAGCAATCTTCAAACCTAGTAGATCTTCAGGTTCTTCATATTCAATTCGTGGTGAAACCACAAGATGCGAACCTTGTGTATTAACATTTGCGATTATTTTCGCATCAAGCCCAACACCTATTGCGGTGATAGGTGGAGTGGCGCCGACATATGCAACATCCAGATCTCCGGCAAGCATAGCTTGCATTTCAGGAGGACCAGAAGGAAACTCATACTCTGAAATCAATTCAACTCCACATTCACCTAGAGCTTGATACCACCAACCTTTTTCCATAGCGGTCATATGAGCGATTTGATGAGTACTAGGTTGATAGCCTATTCGAAGATGTAATTTTTTCCTGTTAGAACCATGAAGATAAGTATAACCTCCAATGCTAACAGCTGTAACGCTAGCTATAATCCCAATACGCTTTAAAAATTTCCGTCTCGAGATAGTTTTACCAGACAATACATTCAACCTTAAAATATTATAACAATATAAACTTGTACCTTCAAAGGAAAGTTAGCTTAGCTAAACTAAGTCAACTCTATATATCTAAGACATATAGGCTTGAAGTTCTAACTTTTCTTCACTTGTGTCATTATCACGTTATTTTATTATTGTGACTGGGCATGGTGAATCATGAGCGACCTTTTCTGTTACACTACCAAAGCATAATTGCCTCAGTCTACCTAGACCTGTCTCCCCAATAACAATTAAATCAAAGCCCATACTTTTTGTAAAAGCAATAATTTTCTCAGCTGGATCCCCCATATTTGACGCGATTTCAATTTCCACATCTTTCTTCACTGCTTTTTCTTTAGCTCTTCGAATAATTATTTTACTTACTACTTCTACATACTTAAGATCTTTATCAGTAATGCGAGCTGCTTTGATTTCTTTTAAAAGTTCTTCAGGAATATTTGGAAGATTCATCATTTCAGAGATGTTATTCACGACATGCAATACCCATACTTTTGCTTGAGTATCCTTCGCTAAATCTAAAGCAAAATCTAAGGCCTTATCTGCTTGCGCTGAACCATCAAGCGGTACTAAAATCTTCTTCATCAATTTCTCATCTCCACTATTTTAGATGATGCTTTCAAACTCGATTTCACTAGGAAATGATCCGCTATGTTCATTATTCCTATTCTAAATAAACGCGATATTATTATTTATCACTAATTTATGATGAAAAATTCATATTTAAACGTATACTATGGGTAACTAATACCAAGTAATGATACACAATCAAAAGCTATCGACTTTAACCAAGCAATAAGTTAACAATTGTATTTACCAGAGAAAAAAGAAGGATGGGTACTGTTATCATATATACGAAGCATAATCCATTCATCTCATTTGAAGTCGTAGGATGAAGTTACTTTAACATAATTACAAAAGTGGCATAACACTTCATTAATATTAGCTAGCTGGAAAAATAAGACCAAGTTATGGTTTGAAGAGTAAACATAATATATACATAAAAGCCCATACTAGTATATTGTCTTAGTGACCTCATTTCTTAGTCATTATTGATGCTTTTTTCCCAGAGAATAAGTTAGTATAAAGTAAAAATACCAATGGTTTGAGATATATATGTAAATAAATGAATTAATAACTATGTTAAAATTGAATGTGAAACTTGAAAGAAAGGAGAAATTCAAGGAGCAGCAAAACCCTATTAACGCTTCAATGGTACGGATAAAGCATAAAATTGTTGTTATTAGTGCTTACTAGTAAATTGAGTTACAAGCTAGCCAGCTCCTCATCAAGAATCGTTTCGACTCATCTCCACATGGAGTACATATGGTCTATTATTTAACAAAATATGTACCAAAAAAATATGAAAATGAACATACAATTAGCGAAGTGGATGCCCACGATGACTTTACATATTCTCTATCTATCCTTTATATTTTTTATTATTATCCTATTCTGGCCTCACAAGGGATTTCTCTATGTTTGGAGACGACAGAAAGAGGGGGAACGAATCATGATAGAGGATGCCGTCAAGCGTCTTTATGAGCTTGGTATGGGTCAAAACTCTGTATCATTAAGGGATATTGCTGGTGCTCTTGAAATGTCATCTGACAAGACTGAAAAAATAACAGAGAAATTACTAAGTAAACATTGGATCAGTAAATCGAACGATGATCTACAGCTTACCTCTACTGGAGAACAAAAAGCTCTGCAGATTATTAGAGCTCACCGAATATGGGAGAGTTACCTCGCAAATGAAGGAACAGCAATAGAGGATCTTCATGAGGAAGCTGATAGATCTGAGCATTTTGCAACACCCCAGCAGATTGATGCAATGGAGGTTGAACTCGGATACCCTAAACGAGATCCCCATGGCGATCCCATTCCAAGTTCTAACAGCGAAGTAGTAGAATCAGGTCTCCCCCTTACACAGTGGCCTCAAGATCAAGAAGCTCGAATTGTCCATGTAGAGGACGAACCGAAACTATTACACTCACAACTTATCGCTATGGGGCTAGCATCAGGTGCTAAGATTAAAATTATTAAACAAGAGCATAATCGAATACTGATCAATAGTCAACATTTACAACATGTATTAGCTCCTGCAACTGCAGAAAAAATTTTCGTGATAGAAGCTCCTCCAGAGGCTGTACCCTTAGGTGATCTGCTGACTGGTGAGGAAGGAATTGTTGAAGAAGTAGACGAGTCAGGCAAGTCTCTGCGACGTCTACTTGATATCGGCATAGTTCCTGGAAGTAAGATTAACGTTGTACGATCTGCCCCTCTTGGTGATCCCATTGAATTTCGTATTAAAGATGCGTTTATCTCATTACGTCGTCATGAAGCAAACAAAATTTTGGTAAAAAAATCAAGAGGTGAATCAATATAATTAATCTTGATTCAGTGAATGAAGAAGATGAACGAATATAGAGATACTTCAAAGAGGCAAACAAAGATTGTAGTTGCTATAGCGGGTAATCCTAATGTAGGGAAGAGCACCGTATTTAACGCCTTAGCCGGTGAGCATCAACACACTGGCAACTGGCCGGGGAAGACAGTTGAAAAATCGGAAGGCTACCTCTCTAGACGTGGAAGAAGCATTACAGTTATTGATCTGCCTGGAACCTATAGTTTATCTGCTCATTCACCTGAGGAAACAATTGCCCGTGATTTTATCATTAAAGAGTTGCCTGATGTAGTAATCGATATTGTAGATGCTACACTTCTTGAACGTAACCTCAACTTACTGCTTCAAATCATGGAATTAACTGCTAATGTTGTTGTCGGTCTCAATTTTATGGACGAGACAGAACGTAAAGGAATTACTATCAATATCTCTGCCTTAGAAAAGGAACTTGGTATTCCAGTAGTACCCCTTATTGCTCGTGATGGAAAAGGTATCGATGAACTGATCGAAAAGACTTTAACTGTATCTGAGGGAAAAGAGAAATTACATCCAATTCAGGTTAATTACGGTATACCAGTAGAGCGTGCTATCCACCAGCTTAAGAAGAAGATTCAGAGCAGCGACATTAACGGTAAAGCTCGATGGCTTGCTTTAAAACTTTTAGAGGATGATGCGGAGATCACTTCATTTTTCCGCTTTGGAAAACTTCCCCCATATTGTATTGTATATAGAAAAGATCTAATTAAGAAAGTTAGAACTCCCAAAAGAAGATTGAGACTTGAACTAACTTCTATCTTTGAGATTTCACATCGGTTAGGAGAAGAGATGATTCCTAACTCCAAAGTGGAGATAGTTCGACGACGATTTGAGGTTGCCCATACAATAATTCATAAAACCACCCAGCAGATTCTAGTGGAGAAGCCTTCGTTAACAGAAAAACTTGATAAAGTCGTTACTCATAAAATATGGGCATGGCCTACTATGTTCGCAGTCTTTTTAGTAATTTTCTGGATAACTATTGAGGGCTCAAACGTACCCTCACATTTATTAGCATCTCTGTTTAGTTGGCTAGCAACTAAGGGACAAATACTCCTCTCAACTGTAAATGCGCCATGGTGGATAACAGGATTATTAATTGATGGATTATTTTTTGGAGTAAGCACCGTTATTGCTGTTATGTTACCTCCAGTTGTAATATTTTTTATCTTATTTGCTTTAATGGAGGATTTCGGATTTATTCCACGAGTAGCTTTTAACCTTGATAAAGTCATGCAGAAAATAGGTTCTCAGGGAAAACAGTGCTTAACATGTATGATGAGTTATGGCTGTAATATTGTCGGGGTCACGTCTAGTCGCATTATTGGTAACGAGAAGGATCGCCTCGTATCAATTATGACGAGTCCCTTGATAATCTGTAATGGAAGATTTGGTCCGGGTATTACCTTAACAATTTTACTTTTTGGCCGATATGCTTTGCCAATTATGTTTTCACTTGTTCTCCTCAGTTTACTTGCTTACTTTTCAGTTACTTTTATTTTAAATAAGACGATTTTCTGTCATGAATCGGTTAGTTTCATGCTTGAGTTGCCTCCTTATAGGTGTCCTCAGTTTGGTAGAGTGATATTGCGTACTCTCGTGGATAGGGTGACACATGTTATGGTAAGAGCTATAGCGATAGCGGCTCCAGCAGCCCTCTTAATCTGGATCATGGGAAATATGCCTCCTGGTCAACCATTTGAGAAGACAGCAATAGGAGTGCTCGTTAATAGTTTAGAACCGCTTGGTCGAATATGGGGTATGGATGGTGAAATGATTGCAGCGTTACTATTTACTTTACTTGCAAAGGAGATTGTGGTTCCTTCCTTAGCTATGACGTATGGACTGCAATCAAATTTGATGGAGTCAGAGCACGTGTTAAGTTTCCTCTCAGGGTACTGGTCTTCTCTTAGCGCCTATACTTTTTTAGTGTTTTATATGCTATATCTGCCATGTTTGGTAACTATGTGGGTAATCTGGAAAGAGACCAAGAACTTTAAGTGGACTATCTTAAGCCTTATCGCTTCATTAGTAACTGCGATAATCATTACTACATTAGTCTCTATAGTAGGGACGATGCTGGGTTATTAGAAGATCTTTTTTATGTAAGTCTAACTTAATGTAACTTGTGTAGCATCTGGAACCTATTTGCTTTTATAATCAGATGAATCTAACATACTCGCTTCGATTAGGTTTAACTCGTTATTCTTCTTTGAAATCAAAGATTTGTGGGTACTTATGATTGATGTAAGAGAAGTGTTTCAGGCATCGTCATTAACAGAGGAATCAATGCTAATTGAGTGCCTATTATAAAAATGAATATTGAAGATGGGCCAATTAGAATCCATAATTGACCAGCAATAATAGGTGCGAAAATGCCGATCATCCCTCTTGTTAATGCTAATAAACCCCACCATCTACCGAGGAGATCAACCGGAACGAGTTCAGCTGATAACGCTCCCTCCGTTGTTAAATATAACATATAAAATCCTTGTAATATTGATGAGATGATAAGTGTCGTTGAATCGTATGCTAAGATAAGAATCACCAACGATACGCAGTAAAGAGGAATAATCGTGAATAACATCTTTTTTCTCCCAAAAATATCTGCAAGTTTTCCTACTACAAGAGCAAGGGTGATCGGTATAATCATCAAGGTTGAAGCCATAACACCCAACACATATTGATCCGCTCCTTTTATCTCATGAGCATATAACGCAACGAATCCTCCTAGAAAAGCTATATAGTAAGCAAAATGCGAAAAAATGTTATATAGAATCCACCGTTTCACCATTCTCCCTCTATCGAATATTTCGCCTATATCCTTGAATAGATTAAATTCCTTTTTAGTCTGCTTCACCTCAAATGGATCAGAAAAAAATTTCAAGATAAATAGGAAGATAAGACAAAATCCGAAAAACTGTAGAAGATATAACGGTTTGATTCCGTTAACACTTATCCCTCCAAAACTAGTAACGAGTACAGCACCCATCATTGGTGCTATCAATCGAGGAATGGACACTATTGTATCACATAACTGCATTCCAGTAGCTCTTTCCTCATTTTTAAGGCAACTACTACATACCACAGGACAAACCGTCTCTACAAGCGTCAATCCGAGGATAGTCATGAGTACTCCGGGTATTGCAGTTATCCAATTTGAGGCGAAAGCTAGACACATTGCTCCAATAGATACAGCTAGTGTTCCCAGTAGAAATATTTTTTTAACACCATGTCTATCCACGAACCATCCGGTAGGAAGTGTAACAGCTACTCCAGCTATACCTCCAATACTAATTGTTAAACCTAGTTGAAATGGTGTGGCGCCTAAAGCAATGATATATATTGACTGGTAGTAGATGACCAATGTGACTAAAAAATACGTAAAAGAAGCTCGTAACATATTTATTTTAAAAGGCTTCTTTTGTCTTCTGATAAACTCTATCCCTTTTCTGAGTATATGCATATTCATGGCCATGCAATCCCTCATCTTCGGGTAGTAATAGTCTAATCAGCTAACACTTTTTTGGAACAGGTTTTTTACTTGTAAAAATGAAGAAACAGGATTGTTCCAATACCAGCAAACAGTAAGATGAACTGTCTAATAGTATGCAAGAATCCTGTTTTACGATGCAATTCGGGTATTAAATCTGCTAATGCAATATACAGAAAACTAGCAGCTGAAATCGCTATGATATATGGAATGGCTGACTGGATAACCTCCAAAGTATAATATGCTATAATTGCCCCAGGAAATGTGCTTAAACTCGATAAAGTATTGAATAATAAGGACTTCCTTTTCGAATAACCACTATGAAGAAGAATCAAAAAATCTCCCACTTTTTGAGGATTCTCATGTGCAATAACTGAAAAACTAGTTATTACTCCAATAGGTATAGAAACCATAAAACTTGCAGCGATGATAACACCATCCGTCAAGTTATGAAAAGCATCTCCAAATAAGATTATAGGTCCGGCAGTGTCATGTATTTCACATTCCACATCATGATAGTGACGCCATATAACAAGTTTTTCAAGAGTGAAAAATATGATTATTCCTACTATAACTGTTGACAGAATAACCATGGCAGATAAATTTTGGATTGCATGAGACAGCAACACTATAAATGCGGCTGTTAGAAGAGTTCCCGTAACATAGGAGATAAGACAAGGAATTATCATCTTCTATATGTTTCCTTTAAGTAAAAGAAATAAAGCCGCTGTGATTATGGCTCCGATACTTCCTAAAAAAGTAAAAGTTACTATCCATATTATGAGCATACTATCTTTTTATCTCCTTTTCAAGTTACCTATATTCTTCTCGGATATATCACTAATTTATGGTGAAAAAATTACCTTTTAATAGTAGTTTTAGATAAATTAGTACCAAGGTGAAAGCATGTTAATGGATATTGATGATCTTGATAAAAATATTCTTAAACATATTTGTAGTGGCGTACACTCTTATGAAGAGCTTGGAGACCTCTGTAAAGCTGGACGTAACACTATCTATCGTAGAGTAGATAATCTTGAGAAGAAAGGAATAATAATACGGCAAGTACGAGCATTTCCAAACTTCGAAAAACTTAATTTTGCCGCTATAACAATCGGCTTAGATATAGAAACAAAAGATTTAGATAAAGCCACTGATTTTCTCAAAACGCATAATCAAGTCAAGTTTCTATGGAAGACCTATGGTACGCATGACATGATCTTCACGGTTGTCTGTGACAAAGCAGAAGTGGGGCAGGCAGTATATACGTTTAAGAAAGAACTTGAGAAATTAGATATTTACCCAACTAAATTTGATGAATCTGCAAGTATAACATGGGAGAAAATTGATTTTAATCCATTCTGAATTCTAACGTTTTCGCAAGCTAGCCATACAGACTTACTCACCACTGTTAGCATTAGCTATCA
>CAZAXO010000017.1:0-20054 GCA_964489085.1 uncultured Candidatus Bathyarchaeia archaeon | reverse complement strand
GCTATAATGAGAGCAGCACTTAATCTGAAGAAAGAAAATATTTTGTTAATTGAGGAAGAGCCAAGAACCCTAATAAGATTAACAGATGAGGGTTTAGAATATGCAAAGAACTCATTGCCAGAAAGAAAAATGATCGAAGCTCTTAAAAATTTTGATGAAGAAGCATCACTTGAGAAAGTAGCTGAAAAAGCAGGTATACCTGATAGAATGTCAAAGATAGCTGTGGGTTGGTTAAAAAGGAAAGAAATGGTTACTCTTGAAAAACGTGATAATAAAATTATTTTGAGTATTAAAGAGCCAAAGAAAACATTAGATGAACAACTACTTACACTTCTAAAGGAGAAAGAATCTCTGGTAGAAGAGGAGTTAGATAGCGCTTTAAGGAAAGAAACGGTTATTTTAGCTAATAGAAACCTTCTAACTCGAAATCGAAGAATTCAGCATAGGTTAACACTTACAGAGAAAGGAGAGCGTATAATTTCAAAGGGAATTACGATTTTAAGAGAGGTAAGTGAGTTAACTCCTTCATTGATTACTCATGGAGAATGGCGAAGAGTTGATTTAAGGAAGTATGATGTTGAGGCCCCTGTGAGGTTATCATGGCCAGGAAAGAGACAACCATATAATGCTTTTCTTAATGAACTGAAAATGAAATTGTTAACATTCGGATTTAAAGAAATGAATGGACCTTTAATTGAATTAATGTTTTTCAATTGTGATGCTCTATTTATGCCACAAGATCATCCAGCAAGAGATATACATGATATCTATTTTATCAAAAAACCCAAATATGGTTCATTAGAGAATTATACAAAATTTTTAGCTAATGTAAAAAAAGTACATGAAAATGGGTGGAAAACAGGATCTAAAGGATGGAACTATAATTTTTCCAAACAGATATCACAAAGGCTAGTTCTTAGAAGTCACGGAACATCGATAAGTGCAAGAACTTTAGTCAGTAATCACTTAGAAATACCAGGTAAGTATTTCTCAATAGCAAGATGTTATAGACCAGAAGTTACAGATAGAACTCATCTTACAGAATTCAACCAAGTTGAAGGCATAGTAATCGGAGATGGTTTAACACTAAGAGATTTACTGGGTGTTCTTGAAAAGTTCGCTTTAGATATAGCTGAAGCAGACGATGTCAGATTCAGACCCGATTACTTCCCGTTCACTGAACCTAGTGTTGAACTACAAGCTTATAAAAAGGGAGTGGGATGGATGGAATTTGGAGGATCAGGAATATTTAGACCCGAACTTACCTTGCCTCTAGGTATAAAAGTTCCTGTAATAGCGTGGGGATTAGGAGTAGATAGACTATATATGATGAAAACCGGGATTAGCGATATACGTGACTTGTTTACTCCTAATTTAAAATGGCTTAGAATGCGGAGTGTTAACTAAAATGCCGACAATTGATACATATCTTAGTGATCTAGAACAACTTCTTGAAACAGACCTTCCAAGAGATCAAGATCGTTTAGAGGAGATTCTATCATACATTAAGGGAGAAATTACCAGATTTGAAGATGATGAACTGAGTATTGAGATTAAGGATAGCAATAGACCAGATTTATGGAGTGTTGAAGGAATAGCTAGATCACTTAACATAGCATCAGGTTTGAAAAAATTTAAACAATATAAGGTTGAAGATGATTCGAAAGTCAAGGTTATTGTAAGTCCAGAAGTAAAAGAGATTAGATCTTTTATTGCCTGTTCTGTCATACGATCTGTCCATATCAACGATATGACAATCAAAGGATTCATGCATCTTCAGGATAAATTAGATTTGACGTATGGTAGAGACAGGAAAAGGACATCTATCGGCTTATATGACTTCGATTTGATTGAACCACCAATTTATTATAAAGGATCACAGCCTAACGAGACATCATTTGTACCTCTCGAGTTTGATCAAGTATTAACCTTAGATCAAATCTTGGATAAGCATCCAAAGGGAATACAATATGGTCACATAGTTAAACCATTTAAAATATGGCCTGTATTAGTGGATGCAAAAGGAGACGTTTTATCTTTTCCACCGATAATTAACTCGAATAATCTTGGGAAAATAACTGAAAAAACACGAAATATACTTATAGAAGTTACAGGCACATCAATGAAATTAGTAGATGATGTCTTAACAATAGTCGCTATTGCTTTAGCAGATCGTAAGGGATCTATTGAATCTGTAGAAGTGTCATATCCTTACTTGAATTTAGGGACACGTAAGACACCAGTATTGAAGAGTGAAGAATGGACTTTACAAGAAAAATATGTTAAAGAAATAACAGGATTAAATTTAAATTCTAAGGAAATCATGAATCTTCTAAAAAAAGCAGGATTCGATGCGCATTTATTACAGGAAAAGATAACTGTTGATGTACCATGCTACAGGAAGGATATTATACATCCTATTGATTTAGTTGAGGAAGTTGTAATTGCATTTGGATTAAATAATATAAAACCTAGATGGCCACTTCACCAAACATTTGGAGGATTAACTCACGAAACAATATTTATGAATAGAGTTGCAGATCTAGTAACAGGTTTTGGTTTTCAAGAAGTATTAACCTATACGTTATCTAATATTGAAACACTCTTCGATAAAATGACTCTAAATCATCAACCTGTCTTAGAAATAGAAAACCCGAAAATGAGTAGTTATACTTGTCTTCGTAACTGGCTCACACCAAGTCTAATAGATTTCTTAAGTCAAAATACACATATAGATTATCCACAAAAAATCTTTGAGATTGGTAATTGTGTAAAGCCAAACCATAATTCCAATGATGGTGTCTATGAATGGAAGGCATTATCAGCTGTTATAGCTCATCCAAAAACAGGTTATACTGAAATGAAAGAAATAATGGATTCACTGTTATTGAATTTAGATGTAAAATCAACAATAACAAGAGACAATCAACCATACTTCATAGATGGAAGAAATGCTAAAATAATAATAAATGGAAAAAAAATTGGTAGAATTGGAGAAATCCATCCCGAGATTTTAGAGAAATGGAGAATAGAAGTTCCTATCGCTTCTTTTGAATTTAATCTATCTTCTATCTATGAAATATTATATCATCCTAAATAGCAATTCTAATATAGAATAATTTGTATTGGCGGCATAACGTTAGGAGCCTGCCACGAGAGAACTCAGTTGAGATCGACGAAGTCGCACAGTGATACTGAGAGTAGTGATGCAGGCTACACGTGCTAAAGCCAACAAGATTGTATTATTAAACAGTAATCAGAAAATATTTTCCATTGAATTCAGATAGGTTTATTAAAGCAGAATCTATATTCTTTTTCTCTAATAGGCACTGACTATTCATCTATGAAGTCATTAGCCCTCATCCTTGGTATATTAATTGGAGGTGTTCATCATTTGGATATTGAAGAGCGTGTTTCTCAGGTTATCCATAATACTCAAGAAGTAATAACAACTGAAGAATTAAGAAAGCTATTTGAGGTAAAAACAAATCTGCGTGCATACTGGGGTTTCGAGTGTTCTGGACAGTAGGTTAAATCCTGCCTAGAGTAATGCACATCGGAATGGGTCTAGTATGCGGCTCGAAGATTAAGGATATGATAGATGTAGGTTTTGATTTCACGATATTTCTGGCTGATTGGCATTCATGGATAAATAATAAACTAAGCGGGGATATGGATAAGATAAGAACTGTGGGAGAATATTTCAAACAATGTTTTACAGCTTTAGGAATACCAAAAGATAAAATTAGATATATATGGGCTTCAGAATTAGCTGCTGATATAACATATTGGGAGAAAGTAATTCGTATAGCTAAGGATGCCTCAGTCAACCGTATTCAAAGAACGCTTCCAATCATGGGACGATCTACCTCAACAACTGATGTGGAGACAGCAATGTTAATATACCCTTGTATGCAAGTCGCTGATATTTTTCATTTAAATATCGATGTAGCATGTTCAGGAATTGACCAAAGAAAAGCTCATATGCTAGCACGCGAAACAGCATCTAAATTTAAAGTAGAAAAACCAGTTTCTGTTCATACACCTTTGCTTATGGGATTAGAGTCACCTAACAAGGATGATCGCATACTCGATGATGATACACAGTTTAACATGAAAATAGGAGCAAAAATGTCAAAAAGCTCACCGAACCGTTGCATATTCATCCATGACACACAAGACCAGATTAAAAAGAAAATATCTGACGCTTATTGCCCTCCAAAAGATATGGAAAATCCCATTATGGATATAGCGCAACACATAATATTTCCACGAAACAAAAGCTTACTCCTGGAAAGGACAGAAAAATATGGTGGATCAATAACCTTCTACTCTTTCAAAGAACTTTCAGAACAATATGCAAAAGGTTCTATACACCCACTTGATTTGAAAAATAGTGTTGCAAGTGCATTATCTAATATCCTAGAACCAGTACACGAATTCTTTAAAGATAAAAATGACCTTTTAAAAAAGGTAATGAATTTTGAGACAACAAGATAAAATACTCATTAATGAAAAAGGCATGGATAATATTACTAAGCTACTACAATACTTGAAGGTAAAATCAGCTGAAGGCGCTTCCATAATTGTCGAAGGAAAAAAAGATTCTACTTCTCTAAGAAAGATCGGCATTACAGGAAAAATAATACAATTAAAAAATTGTAATTTAAACTTTCAAGATTTTATTCATTCACTAGATCACGATAAAGAAGTTATTATAATGACAGACTTTGATAAAGAAGGAGAAACACTCGCAACAATACTTTTCAAAGAACTGACTCACAAAGGAGTAAAAACAAATAGATATCTGAGAATTCAGCTTAAAAATATACTGAAACATGCTATGACAGGTATAGAAGAAATAGCAAATTATATAGAATGTGCAAACATAAAATTTGGAAGACTGCAAATACATCAATTAACTAAAATTTCGTGTCTAATAAATAAGCCAAAAAAAATTAAAAAATTGAATAATAATAAAATAATATTAGATTATAAAAGAATTTAATAAAAAATATTATTAATAAAATATTAAATAATAAAAAATAAGAGGGGTTAATTTTGAATGAATCTCATACCACAACTAAATATATTATAAAAGCAAAGTATGATGTAGACGGAGTAGTAGAGAAACCAGACGTTGTAGGAGCAATTTTTGGGCAAACAGAAGGTCTATTCGGTCCAGATTTAGATTTAAGAGAGTTACAACGAACTGGAAGGATAGGACGTATAGAGATAGAGCTTAATTCAAAGAAAGATAAGACCTATGGATTTATTGTCATACCATCAAGTCTTGACAAAACTTCCACTGCTGTAATAGCAGCAGCTGTTGAAAGCGTTGACCGTATAGGCCCCTGTTCAGCGAAAGTTATACTTGAAAAAATTGAAGATTTACGAGAAAAGAAAAGACAGGAAATTCTTGACAAAGCTAAGGAGATTTTAAAGACCTGGGTTGTAGAGAAATCTCCTAGTACTGATGAAGTATTACAAGAAGTTTCTGGAATTTTTAAACCGACACAGATTATAGGAGTAGGACCCGAAGAATTACCTGCAGGACCAGAAGTATTAGAGAGTAAATCAATAATAATTGTAGAAGGACGAGCTGATGTACTCAACCTCCTTAGATGTGGAATACTAAATTCCATTGGCATAAATGGTACAAGAATTCCCAAAGGCATCATTGATATTAGTAAGAATAAAGAGACAACAGCGTTTTTAGATGGTGACAGGGGAGGAGATTTAATTCTAAAAGAATTATTACAGGTAGTGGATTTAAACTATATTACAAGAGCACCACAGCGAAAAGAGGTTGAAGAATTATCTCCTAAAGAAGTTTTAAAATGTCTTCGTGACAGAAAACCAGTTACAGAGAAAAAACCTATGGAGACTAAACAAAAACCACCACAATTAGCAGAAGAGGTAATTAAAAAGAGCAATGGATTACAAGGTACTCTTGAAGCTATATTATTAACAGAAAATGGTAAAGAAATTATGAGAATACCTGTAGGTGAACTGGCAAACAAACTTAAGGAGTTACAAGAGGACGTGACAATTTTACTCTTTGATGGTGTAATAACACAGAGAATCTTGGATCTTGCAGAAGAAAAGAAAATAAAATATGTTATCGGAGATAGAATATCGGAAATAGCTCATATTCCGATAAAGGTAGAAGTAATAACGATCTCAGAATTGACTGAGAAAAATGATAAATAATAATTTATGACAACAGACTTAGTTGAACAATAAATAAATAGAAACTTTAAATAAGCCTATTGCGATTTGTAATGGTTCAATGGTAATGAAGTGTCAGTAATGTCTGAAAAAAAGCTTGACCATTGGGGAATAGCCCATATATATTCTTCATTTAATAATACGTTGGTTCATATAACTGATTTGAGTGGTGCTGAAACGATTGCTATTAGTTCAGGTGGACGACACGTCAAAGCTGATAGACTTGAAGGAACTCCTTATGCAGCTATGCAAGCGGCTTCTGGAGCTGGTCAAGTAGCGAAAGATAAAGGTATAGTCGCTCTTCATATACGAGTTAGAGCACCGGGGGGCCATAAAGCTAAGACTCCTGGACCGGGTGCTCAAGCAGCTATAAGAATGTTAGCAAGGTCAGGTTTCAGGATTGGACGTATAGAAGATGTTACCCCTATTCCTCATGATGGAACACGTAGACCTGGTGGTAGAAGGGGTAGACGAGTATAACTGACCGTTTCATAATATCTTATTCTACACTTTTTGATAATCTTCCACTCATAAATCATCGTGGAAGTTTGATTAAATGACTACATCAATCTATTTGACATTGACGATTGCTGGTTGTATCATACTTATTGGATCATTAAGTAATTATCTATTCAAAAAAACTAGTATACCCGATATGCTATTTCTTATAGGATTAGGGATAGTACTAGGACCTATTTTCCAAATAGTACCCAAGGAAACAGTTATTGGAGCGGCGCCGCTTCTTGCAACAATAGCATTATTAATTATTCTATTTGATGGTGGACTGAGTTTAGATATCCCTGAAATAGTCTCACATGCACCTAGAGCACTCTTACTTGCCTTTATAGGATTTATACTTAATGTTGTAGTAGTTATGTATCTTGCGAAAATATTTTTAGACCTTCGTTTTTTATATGGTGCCCTCTTAGGAAGTATATTAGGAGGAAGTAGCTCTATAGTTATAGTGACGCTTGCTCAACGAATGAAAATTAGTAATGAATCTAAAGTCACTTTGATGATGGAATCTGCTATTACGGATGTTCTATGTACAGTGATAGCATTAGCTCTATTCCACATCATTAATGTTGGAAATGAAGGTTTTGTAGGAATGGGAAAAGATATCATTGCAAATTTTACAACTGGATCATTTGTCGGTGCAGTATTAGGTATCTTCTGGTTAAATACTTTACAAAAGTTAAGGAAAGAATCTTATCAATATATGCTTACAATAGCCTTAATGTTCTTAGGATATGTACTAGCGGAAAACATAGGAGGAAGTGGTGCGATAGCGGCTTTAATATTTGGTATCATATTAGGTAATGAAAAAGGAATAATGAAACTGATTAAAAAAGATAGTACACCAATTATCTTTGATAAGGGGATGCGCCAACTCGAAAATGAGATTGTTTTCCTCATAAAATCATTCTTCTTTGTGTATCTAGGCTTAATCATTTCTATCAATAACATATTCTATGCATTTGTTGGTATAATATTTTCAATACTTTTTCTCATATTGAGATATATCTCAGTATCAATTATCACCTTCAAAAGTAGATTATCTAATGATCGATCACTAATGACTTATATGTTTACACGTGGACTGGCCGCAGCAGTGTTAGCTACAACAACTTATGAATTTAATCTTCCAATATCAGATCTCTTTCTCAATATAGCTTTTGTTGTAATTCTAACTACGGGGATAATAACAACAATTGGTATCGCTAAATCATCAAGAATGCAGAAAGAACCATTAGAAGATGAAAGACTTCAAGATGATACTTTATATTTTAGATTTTAAATAATTAAGGTTTAAACTTAAGAATTGCTGCTATGCCTCCAAAAGAATTTAATAGCATTATCCCTTCTTCAATTTCTGCAGATATCACTTTCACCGCAGCCCCATATTTTTCAGCAAGATCAATCAGTTCATCCAGAAGATTCTCAATCACATCTATTTCAAGAGTAATATTTGAACAACTAGGGCATTTACTATTAACTAATTCTTGTTGAAATTTGGGGAGTTGAGATTTCTCTAAAAGATAGTCTTTACGATGTTTACATGTTTTACATTTCACCCATATATGTAGAGTGATTAGTTTCTCTGATACAAGTAGTGTATCAACTATATTCAATTGAAGATATTTTCGCACATCTTGTTCTCCGTACACTGCTAATCCAGTTTCATGCCCCAATTCATATAGAAAGCGTTGAACTAGATTCTTTTCCTTAGTATATCGCACATCTTTTAGAATTTCGGATGATCGCGCAACAACCTCTTTAACTCCACTCTTACCTGTATAAGAGATGTCTACAAGAGCAAGTATCTTTTTTTTAAGCATATAATTAAGATGATCTCCAGCTTCAAAATCATATTTTGTTGGACCAGGCCCACCTATAATCAAACCTTTTAAATCCTTTATTTCCAAAAGATTATTATTTACATGTTCTCCAACCCTACGGAAATAATTATTTAATTCCATTTCTCTAATACGCTCAAATCTTCTCGCAGACTGACCGCCAGTTTTATGCTTACCAGCAACACCAGAATGATATTCCTTTAGAATTTTTAGTTTACCACCTGTTAAGGTCGCAAGAGCAGCATCATTTGAATCAATGACAAATATTCCATATGTATCCTTTTCTTTAAGTAACTCAAGAAGAGGTTCTAAATGGAATTTGTTATCACATCTATAAAAATAGATATTTATAGATTCAATAGGTTCAAACTCATAAACCTCCATTCGTTCACTACCAGGTCCATTCTGTGGTATTGCACCACAGAATATCACTAAACCGTTCTTAGGAGTTTCCTTATACAATTTTAATCTTTGAATAACTTTTGCAATAGCATCCTGAACATTTTTTCGAGTAGTTCTGGATTTAATATTAGATGCTGTACCACTTTCTTCTCTTAAATTAGTCATCACTTCATGGATACGTCTTCCAGGTGGAACATACAGAGAAATAAGTTCAGTACCTCTACCTTCTTTAGAAGCAAGTTCGTTAAGTATTCTTTTAATTTTAAACTTTGGAATAGGCGCTGTCTTAAGCAAAAAAACACCCTTCTTTTTCGTTATCTAACAAATCGCGAAACCATATTATTTAAGTCCGTTGGTGACTAAGATAAAACATTGAAGACACTTTCTAGTAAATATGGAGAGTAGCAATATGAAAATTACTGTCAAATTAGGAGGTTTCATATTTACAGAAAAATTAAACTCTAAATTACTAAAGTCATATATAAGAGAAATAAAAAAGTTAAGTTGCAAAGACTACCAATTAGTAATTGTAGCAGGCGGAGGAGAAACAGCTCGAAAATATATCCAAGCTAGTAGGGAATTAGGAGCATCAGAAGCATTCTGTGATAATATAGGTATTCAAATATGTAGGGCAAACGCTCTTTTACTTCTATCAGGAATATGGAATATAGCATATCGTAAAATCCCCCAGACATTAGAGGAGGCAATAACGGAGGTAAAACCTGGACAACCAGTTGTAATTGGAGGTCTTCAACCTGGCCAATCTACTAATGCTGTTGCTGCTTTAATATCAGAATTAATAGATGCAGAAACACTTGTTAATTTGACAGATGTACCAGGAGTATATACGAAAGACCCAAAACGATTTAAAGATGCAAAAATGTTGCAAGTTGTTACAACTAAAAAATTAAAAGAAATAATTTCATCAAAAGGTTTTACAGCTGGCCAATATGAATTATTTGATCCAGTAGCATTACGAATAATACAACGAGCCAAGATTCATACTATAATAACATCAGGATTAAATCCCGGTAATCTGACAAAAGCTATCCAAGGAGAAAAAATAGGAACAAGAATTATATTCGAGGAAAAATAAACTATGTTATTAGCTAAGATATTTAGTTCAAAAGCTCAAGCAGAATTGATCGAATATCTCATAAATAACAGAGAACGTTTTTATAACCAGATAGCACTCGCCTCCGCTATAGATGTATCTTCATCAACAATATCAAGATTAGTTGAAAATCTCACAAAAATCAATGTAGTCAAGTATGCAAGATTTGAAAAAGGTGTAAAAGTTATTGTTTTTAATGATGAATCTCCTTTATCTAAATCCCTCGTGAAATTTTATTCAGAAATAAAGAAGGCTGATATAGAATAATTAGAGGTTAAAATTGAAAAGGAAACAGAAATCCTCTAGACATTCAAAGCATAATTGTCGATTGATCTGCAGAAATATTCCTTTGTTATTTACTATATTTTGGAGATAAAGCTAGAAATTTAAACAATGGAAATACTATTATGAGAAGGATGTCAACTTGAGAATTCTAAAAAAAGATTTACACCATGGACTAATCTGTATTGCATTGGAGGATATTGATGATCTTTGGGTTCTATATAATATAGTTGAGACAAAAGACCTCATCACTACTAAAACTACAAGGGAGATCAAAATAGAAACTGGTAGACCATCAAGTCGGCGTGTATCCTTAACATTAACCCTAGAAACATTAAAAATTGAATTTGATACGAGCTCAAATCGTCTACGGATAATCGGAATTATTGTCAAATGTCCTGAAGAATATGAAGTAAAACGTTCACACCATTCACTAGTAATTACGCCTAATTCTATTGTAACGATATTTAAAGAACACTGGTATAATCATCATCTTAATCGTTTAGAATCTTCGGTAAAAAATAGAGAACCGATCGTAATTCTGTCTTTGGATGCGGATTCTGCTGGACTAGCTATCATCAGATCATATAAAGTAGACTTAAAGGCTGAACTAAGACCTCATCTTCCTGGAAAAAGAGATATAGAGGCGAGATCTGTCGCTGAAATGAAATTTTTTAATGATCTTATTCAGACTCTTTCAAGAGTTATTCAATTTGAAAAACCTAAACCAGAAAAGATATTGATTACTGGACCTGGATTCTGGAAAAACCGTTTTAAAGAGACCCTAATTAAGAAAAATCCAGATCTTGCTAAAAAGATTGTAGGTGTTAAGGGTGGAAGTATAGGAGGGGTAGCGGGTATCTATGAAGCGATGAGATCTGGAGTTTTTGCTTCTGTGATTAAAGATTCTAGGATTGCAGATGAAATCTCTTCTGTTGAAGACCTTTTTGCAAGACTTGGAGCTGATCAGGGAGATGTCTCATATGGTTTAGATCAAGTAGCAAAAGATGCGCTGTCGGGAGCTGTAGAAAAACTGCTTTTAACTGAGAATATGTTACGAATACCCGAGATCCATAATAGAATAGAAGAGATAATAAGAGAGGTGGAGAATAGAAAAGGAAAAATTATGATTATTAGCACTGAACATGAAGGAGGGTATAAGCTCTCCTCATTAGGAGGTATAGCTACTATCCTTCGATATAAGCGATATAGAAGGGAATAAGAAGTGATACAATTTAAAACTTATAGAACAGCTGAAAAAACAAGTCAACTATGGGATCCTCTGGTAATTAAATATTCTTCAGAACATAGAAAATTGCTTAAAAAATTAAGAAATGAAGCACTTAAGATAGTACAAATACTACAAAAAAAAAATATAATCGGTTTTGTTCATGGCAGCGTTGCGAGAGGAGATGTGGATTACTGTAGCGACATAGATATAATTATTTTTCATTCGATATCATCTCAAAGCATAGAATTGGCACTTGATTTAAATGAGTATTCGATATATGATAAAAAAATAATCCAATCTACCCCTTCTCATACTCCAAAAGGACAAATCTATTTAGATCCATATGAAAAAATATCTGTTACCTTTCCTTTACTTGAATTTCGCTCATTAGAATATGATTTTTATCAATTTGGAGGATTAGCTAATGAAAAGATACTTAGACATGAAATTCGAGTACCAGGTTGTAGTAAACGAATGACATTAATTGAACCCACCAGTATAGGACATATCGAATCTACTATAATAGGTAGAGAGAAAGAAATTTCGGAATTGCTTAAGGTAAATATTGAAATAGTTAGAGAAAGAATGCGAGTGCTTTCCCGTCGAGATCGTATAGGCCGCACAGGTATCTTTCTAAATATACCAATAAGAGAAAATGATTCATTCGAAAAAGTTTTTAAGAGATTACGTGAGACAAATCCCGCTCTTAGAAGGACCTACATTAACCGAGAAAGAAATTAACTACTAATTGATAATGTAAGGAGAATAAAAGTGTGGAATCATCAGAATATCTAATAGGTTTCATCATATATTTTCTAGCATGGCTTATTCTGTATATTATTTCTAAAAGAGTAAATTTATCTGGGAAAGGCTTAAACATAGGCCCATTCTATGCCCAGTATAAGACTATAACTTTTAATAAATTCCTTAAAAGAATCGGAAAATATAGAAGATTGTGGAGGATTACGGGAAATATTGCTGTTGCACTTTCTATCGGACAGATAATATTCATAACAATTAGTCTTACAAGGAATTTATTCCTTCTAGCGGAAAAGGTTGAGGGAGCTTATCAGCTTATTCCCATAGTACCAGGATTAACAATAAGCTTTTCAAGTCTCCCTTACATTCTTCTCACATTAGCTGTTTTACTTCTTAGTCATGAGGCAGCACATGGAATTGTGAGTATTGCCGAAGGTATTCCAATTAAATCAAGTGGTTTGTTTATTGCGCTAGTTATCCCAGGCGGCTTCGTTGAGATAGATGAGGAGAAACTAAAAAAAGCGGAGCCATCTCGTCAATTAAGAATTTTTGCAGCGGGATCATCAACAAATTTAGTTATCGGAATAATATTTCTTCTTTTAATAGTAAGCTTTCCATATGCTCTGAGTCCATTTTATAATGTAAAATCTCAAGGAGTTATTACCGTCTCAATTATTGAAGAAAGTGGTGCTGATGAGGCAGGTTTAAAACAATGGACAGTCATCACAAAAATAAATGACACAAAAATAAAACATACCGTTGATCTTATGAATTTCATGAGAACAACAAATCCAAATGATAAACTAATCCTAGAGACTGACAATGGACCAATAATAGTTGCGCTAAAACCTCATCCCACTAACAGTAATATAGGATTAATAGGGATAATTCCATTTGACTATTATCAACCAAAATTTGAATTGTTACCAAAACAATTCTCTTATCACATATTTATAACTGGATATTGGATGAATACTATACTCATAAGTGTTGCATTAATAAATATGCTTCCAGTGTATCCTCTTGACGGTGGACGAATAGTAGAATCATTATTACAAATGAGTAAAATAAAGAGAGGATATAAAATAAAATTAATTATCAGCGGAATCTTCGCAACTATCCTAATAGCTAATTTTGTTTTATCTATTATAAGGTATGGACTTGGAAAGATATGATATGAAAGAAAAACTACGATGTACTATATGCAGAAAAGATCCTACTATCTATCAGAGACCTTTTGAAGGAGTTAAGCTATGTAGAAGATGTTTTAAACGAAGTATCGAACGTAAAGTTCAGCGTACAATATCAAAATATAGTATGCTTACTCCGAAAGCTCATATAGGAGTTGCGGTATCCGGTGGTAAAGATAGCTTAGCATTATTACATATCTTGAATCTTATAGAAACGAATTTTCCAGAGAGCACTATAACAGCGTTAACAGTAGATGAGGGAATTAAAAAATATCGTGATGAGTCGTTATCACTAACAAAACAATTCACATCAAAACTTGATATTGCATTAAATGTTATATCATTCAAAGAATTATTTGGAAAAACTTTAGATGAAATGGTTGGATCAACGAATTTACAGTTTCCATGCTCTTACTGTGGAATATTAAGACGAAGAGCATTAGAAGAAATAGCGCAGAGGACCAATGTGGATTATTTAGCTACAGCTCACAATTTGGATGATGAAGTACAAACAATCATACTCAATATCGTTCATGGAAATCCTCTTCAGATCTTTTTAAGTAAACCTATATTAGATAGAGAGACAACTTTTATTCAAAAGGTTAAACCCTTTGTATTAATACCTGAAAAGGAAATTGCGCTATACGCATATCTAACAAAAATTCCTTTCCAGAGACTTCCATGCCCCTACGCTAGTACTGCATTAAGAAATGATATGAGACGATTCTTAAATTATTTAGAAGAAAAACACCCTGGAACCCTATATACAATCTATCGATCAGGAGAGAAACTTAGAGAAACGTGTTCCTTAAAAATAAATAAAAAATTTACTCGATGTCATTCATGTGGATATCCATCTAGTTCCGAATTATGTTCAGTTTGTAAGATAATAAAAAGATAGATTGATGATACTAGTGAAGTTTATATTAAGATAAACTGAAATATTTATTGGGTAGTGGTGAGAGGATTGGGGAGTTAGTCGTTCCCTGTTACTCGAAATCGGCTACATGCGAGGATCCGTTAACTAGTGAGGCGATGATTCGATCCAGTGTAGGCCTGGACAGTCCAACTATGAATTCCTGCCCTACTGGGCCGATGGAGGAGCATCCTCTTCTGAAGGGTAGAGGTGACTACCTAACCATTGAAACCGGTGAGGCTCGGGAGAGAGCAACCATAAGGTGGACATTTAGGCGCTTGTAGGACCCCAGGAAGGAGAAGACGGTTTGGAAACCGCACTGATTAGAATTACCAACTCTACTGGGATGTCACCACCACCCAATACGTTTAAATGAATCTCTACTATCAATTAATAAATAAAAATTGAATGGTGCAATATTAATTGAATAAGAAAGCCATTGATATTAAATTATTTGATAAATGGCTTATAGAAGATATGGAAATCAAAGATATAGGATTAGTGTCGTATCTTTCTCTCAAGCCAACACTTCTAGCTCACTCAGGAGGTAGACATGAACATCAAAGATTCAAAAAATCAACTGTTAATGTTGTTGAGCGTCTTATAACCAATATGATGCATCCAGGTAAAAGTGGTGGGAAAAAATTAAAAGCTCTTAACATAGTTAAAAACGCTCTTAACATCATTCATTTAAAAACAAAAAAAAATCCAGTACAAATACTCACAACAGCAATAGAGAATTCAGCTCCAGCAGAAGAAACCACACGAATTGTATATGGCGGAGTTGCTTATCCAGTCTCAGTAGATGTATCACCTCAACGAAGAATAGATCTAGCACTTCGATTTATCGGAGAAGGATCAAGAAAAGCAGTAATTAATAATCCAAAACCTATTGATGAATGCTTAGCTGAAGAAATTATCTTTGCTGCAGATAAAGATACAAGAAGCTTTGCAATAAAAAGAAAAGATGAAATAGAACGAATAGCTCTCTCATCTCGGTAAAACTCAAAATGAAAGATCAAATAAAGACCTAACAAGAATAAATAGCTTACTAATATACAATTATAATACCACTTTATTAAACATCATTTTATGTATCATACAAGTTATAATTGAAGTTGACTCTTTTAAAAGACTCATTTCTTTATAATTTTCATATTTAATAGTTCCTAAAAAATAAATAAATTATTCTTTATTTTTAGTGAACATTCCGAATAAAAGTGATTATCATATGTATTTAATCTGTTGTTTAGAAAGATTCAAATGATTTGAAAACTACTTGATATTCAGGAGATAAGAGAAATGCCATATTATTGCATAGAATGTGGGGGAGACTTGGAATATGATCCCAAATTAAAACAGTATATTTGTAAAAGTTGTGGTTTAAGCTGTACAATGCAAGATCTAATAGAAGCAAGAGATAAGCTTTATGATAATAAAGACGATGTAAAAAATCAAAAACAGAAAGAGTATTTAAAATGGTGGCTGTCGAAGAAATAACCTCGTAAAGGACAAATTACTCTCAGATCTATAGTAGCGCAGCGCATTATACATTTGTTTAAAATATTTAATCAAACTTTTTTATGAATGTTTAATTAGATAAGAAATCTTGAAAAGTTTATTTAAATAGTGAATAATATTCACGGAGTGAAAATGGGTGTATACTATTTTTATTATAGGAATGGCAGGTGTGGGTAAAACTTACCTAACAGGAACATTTCGAGAATGGCTACGATTAAAAAAATCTAATGTTTTAGCTTTAAACTTGGATCCTGGAGCAGCAGCTCTCACCTATAATCCTGATGTAGATATAAGATCAATGGTTAACATTAATCAAATTATGAAAGATTATCAGTTAGGACCTAATGGTGCTTTAATCATGGCTACAGATTTAATTGCAGATCACCTTGAAGAAGTGAAATTAATTATAGAAGATAGTCTGCCAGACATCCTTTTAGTTGACACACCAGGACAAATTGAGCTCTTTGCATTTAGGGAATGTGGCCCATTCATTGTTAAAAATATATCAGCAGAACCAAAAGCTGTCTTATATCTATTAGATGCACCATTCTCAAAAAATCCACGAAACTTCATATCAAATATGTTTTTAGCCGCAGCTGTTTATAATCGATTATTAGAACCTCAGATATATGCTCTCTCAAAAAGTGATTTAATTGACGAAAATTGTCTAGAGAACATAATTACTTGGACTCAAGATTTTGATAGTTTAACCGACGCCCTAAATAAGGAACTCCCTGTTCACTCTATTATGATGAGAGAAGTGGCTGAGGCTATAGAGAGGATAGGATTAATAAATGAGCCGATTCCTATTTCATCAAAAGATATGCGAGGCTTTATTAATCTTCTAGCATCCATATCTAGAATCTTAACGAAAGGTGAAGATGATCTACTTTAATTGCATAGTAAGCGATTTTCTAAATCGCTTAAATGAGTATGTGATTTCGATTAATCCCTTGGATTAATGGCTACTAGACATATTTATATTGAGAGGCTTTACCAAGTTTGATTAGTAGAATATAATGGAGAGAGCTGTACTATATGTCAGCTAATTCAGACAACAACCATATCAACATTGATGAGCTACAACATGAACTTTCCTCACTAAAAGAGAAAAGAGAAAATACATCCAGCGAACTTGAAAAATATCTCGAACAAAGAAGTAAGTTTAACGATGAATTCAAAAAGAAAAAAGATATAGTAAAAGAACTAAAAGAAAAACGTGATGCTTTAAATAAGAAAGTTCATGAACTAAAGGATCTTAGAGATACTAAGAGAGAAGAAGCCTTAGAAAAACGTCAAGAGATAAAAGAACTACAAAACGAGTTATGTCAGATCAAAGCGAATCCTAAAGGGCGAAGTGCTGATACACGAGCAGAACTTGAACGTTTGGAATGGGAGATACAGACCACACCTATGACTAAAGATCAAGAACGAGGAATTATTGAAAGAATAGCAAATTTGGAAGCAAAACTTAAACTTCAAAGCAAAATTGAGTCCGCGAGAATAAGACAAATGAAATTAAGAGAAGCAATATATGAATTAGATCAAGTAGCCGAATCAGCTCATCAAGAATTAATAAGACTTGTAGATGAAAGTGAAGTGTACCATAATAAAATGATGAATCATGTGGACGGATCTAATGATTTTAAAACCAAGGCTGATGAAGCACATAACAAATTTGTTGAAACAAAAGAAACTCTTAGAAACATTCAAAAAGAGTATATAACAATACTTGCAACAGTTAAATCCATAAGAAAAAAAGAGATAGAAGAACAAAAGAAAGAAGAAGAGACAAAAAAAGAAGAATTCAAGAAAAATAGAGAGGAAAAAGCTAGTAACAAACTTAAGAAAGGAGATAAACTTTCATTCGATGAATTTAAAATATTAATTGAGAAAGGGATGATATAATTATTTTTAAAATATTTTTCGGATAAAGATAAGAGTATATTACCCGATCACATAGCTATAAATAGGGAAACAAGTTTTAAAAGTGTTACAATTGAAGGGAAAGAGTAGCTAGATATAACGGATATTACTTCAGCTAGCTAACCCATAAGATTTTTTTATAAATAGCATAAAATCGATAATACAAAACTTCATTACAAAAACAATTATCATGTAAATATGTTGGGTATTACAAGAAAATATAGTGGGAGGAAAACATGTTGCTTAATCAACTTTTAAGACAATTAGGAATTTATAAGATTTATGAAAAATGGCTTAATAACCAAATAAAAGCTCAAGATAAACCTCAACATATTGGGATAATATTAGACGGAAATAGAAGATGGGCATTAAAAAGAGCATTACCTACATTAATCGGCCATAAAGAAGGTGTTAAAAGAACACAAGATGTTCTTGATTGGTGTTATAGCCAAGGTATAGAGACAGTAACCATATACGCATTTTCAACAGAAAATTTTAATCGTCCAAAAAAAGAGGTGGAAGATGTACTTAATTTAATAAATAACCAGATGATTAAGCTTATTTCAAATCCAACGATACATGAAAATCAAGTAAAAATAAAAGCAATTGGTCGTATTGATCTATTACCAGTTAATCTTCAAAAGTCACTTAATGAGGTCGAACGCGTTACTGAGAAATACAATGATCATTTTCTAAATATTGCAGTTGCATATGGAGGTAGAAAAGAAATTATCGATGCAACAAAAAAGATAGTGGAAGATGTTACACTAGGAAAGAAGAGCCTATCACAAATAAATGAAACCACATTTGATGAATATTTGTACACGGCGCATCTACCTAACCCACATCCTGATTTGATTATTAGAACCTCTGGAGAATCAAGATTATCGGGATTCCTCTTGTGGCAATCAGCCTATAGTGAATTCTTATTTTTAGATGTATACTGGCCAGATTTTAGAAAAATCGATTTATTAAGAGTTATTAGAATGTTTCAACAACGGAAAAGACGTTACGGCAAATAAATAGTAAGAGAATCATTGAAGTCTTTTACAATTACAGCCAAATATATTGAAACATAAATAAAAAAAAATACATTCAAAAGGTAATAATAGGTAACTAATGAAATCAAATAGGATAAGACTAATTTAATCTTTGTAATTAAAATTTACTCGAACAATTATTAGAAGTAAATGAACATTGGTCTATATAAAACGTATCGATATCAAAGGTTTCAAAACATTCAGAAAAAAAGTATCAATCCATTTAGAACAAGGTTTGACAGTTATAACTGGTCCGAATGGTAGCGGTAAATCAAATGTTATGGATTCTGTAAAATTTGCTTTAGGTGAATTAAGTTCGAAAGAACTAAGAGGAGGCACATTCGAGGATTTAATATCGAAAGTCTCGCCATCAAACTCATCTAGGTCAGCATATGTTGCAATTCAATTTGAAAATAAGGACAGAAGAATTCCTATCGATACTGACCACGTAATAATATCTAGAGAATTTATGAAAGGCGGAGAAGGTATTTATCGAGTTAATAGTAAAAGAGTACCAAGAAGACAAATAGCCGATGCCCTTTCATCATCTGGATTAACTTTATCTAATTTAAACATTGTTCCACAGCACACTATGACAAGACTTGCTGATACTACCCCAGATGAAAGAAGAAAGATCATAGAGAACATGGTTGGGATTGGAGTATATGACTCGAAAAAAGATGATGCTCTCTCCCAACTACAACAAGCAGATGTTAATGTAAAGATAGCGTCAGCAAAAGTGGATGAAGTTAGAAGACATGTAAACTCACTAGAAGAAGAACGGAATAAATTACTTAGAAGCCGTTTTATACAGAATGAAGTAAGGAATCTGAAAGCTCGTAGTATCTCTATTTCTATAACGAAATTAGAACAGGAATTCAAAGATCTTTCCAAGCATAGCCACGACTTGTCTACAAAACTTGATGAATTAAAGAAACATAGAGAACTATTACGTAAAGAACAGGAATTAATGGAATCAGAGAGAAATCGTTTAGAACAAACGATCATTGAGAAAGAACGAGAAAATATACAAAGTATTGAACAAGAAGTAATCAAGGTATCTACAGCAAAAGCGGAACTTAATG
>CAZAXO010000016.1:0-20158 GCA_964489085.1 uncultured Candidatus Bathyarchaeia archaeon | reverse complement strand
CACTAATATTTAGTAAAGGAGAACAATATTTTCCAAGTGATCTGTTTTTTCACGGAAGAACTATAAGAAGAAATAAAGAGGAATATGATAAATTAAGTGTCGACGAAAGAAAGGATCATATAACATGCTATTTTCATATCGTCGAAGGATTACGATACACGATATATCAATACTGGTACTATTACGCTTACAATCATTATCGTGGCGTATACTCTTTTGGATTTCCAGACCATCATGAACATGATTTTGAATTTCTTTTTCTCTTCTTTGAAAAAGGATCTGGAAAACTTAAACTACTTTTTATGAACCAGCATGTTTGGCATAATATCTATCCAATTAAGGATGATACTACAAGCCTTATGGTTGAGTCAGGTGGACATGGACTATTCGCTAAGAAGAGAAAATTTGATGTATGGAAAAAGGGAGGAGAGACTATTCAGGTCATACCTAACAATGATATTGAGGAATTGAGGAATCACTTTCTTGGTGAAGAACCTGGTGAGTTAATTGATGGAAAAGGCAAATTGATTGGAGATGATTATGATCCATTTACGATTGGTAAAGCTTTTGGTCCAACTGTCCCCTGGGTTCGTGGAGAATACTATTTACCTGAAACAAAGGCTTTAGGAAGGTTTTATGAATTAGCACATATACCAACTACTAAAATGCTTATGACTTCTCGAACTCACCCCCCATCAAGAGTTCAAGAGCCTACCTACGATTTTGAAAAAATTGGTCCTATGAGTCTTCCATATGTATCCCTTGACACTCGAGAAAATCTTGAATTAGCAATAATAAACGGATTTATTGATGAGACGACGATTATGAAGTTAAAGGAGAAGGATATCATCTAAAAAGAACTAGTTAGAGAGGCGGGTATATGGAGAGTTATGCAATTTCAGATTTTCGTATTAGAAAAGCATTGACTTTTATCGATTCACTTCGTGTTGACTCTAATCGAAATGAATATTATGAAGTGAAAGATAGAAGTCATAGTGAACATAGAGTATATAATCAAAGTCAGTATCTTTTAACAATTCTTTTCAAGAAAATTGGAAGAAATAATCTGGTGGAAGCTATTCGAAGCAAGCATTCTCCAGATGAACCTGATAATGATCTCCCCAGACGAAAAGGGCGTAAAGCAAACGATAGATGGTGCGTATTAGAAGGAGATATAGAATCATTTTGGCTTGCAGGGGAAAGAAGTTCTCAATATAATGATCGAATAGCTCTCTTAATATTGTATTGGTTTGCTAAACAAGATAGGAATACCGCTGAAACCCTGTATCAAAATCTTTCTTCTAAGTATGATTCTGCAAAAGGAGTTTTACAGATGGATGAAGCAGATTTAGAAAAAAATCTTTATCCTGTCTATAAGGTAGCTCTACTGGGGATAGTTGCTAACAAAATGGGTGATACTGAACTCGTAAAAATTGTTCAAAAACATCTTAAAAGAAGACAACAGAAATTAGGAGGCTGGAGAACTGATCGAGCTGCTAATCTTAAGCCACGAGGGGTAGCAAATCTCGAAACAACCATTCTATCTACATTAGCTTTATTGCCATGATAACATATGTTATTTTTTTATCTAGTTAGTTTTAATTGGATTCTATTGAGAAATTCTTTTTCTTTATGACTTCTTATTGAGTTAATAGCTCTAGACTTTTGCTTTCTAATCTGTTGAGTAAATTCTAAATTCTGATCGACATCTTCAGGCTTTTTCTTAACAATATCTTCTATTTTTACTACAAATCGTACAGCATCGTTCTCGGGAACATTTGCTCTACTTAAGGTTTCTCCTATTTTTTCTATATTCCATCGGGTAACTTTATACTTTGAATAATAGTGTTTTGCTAAAAAGTCTTCGGAGTAGAAAGGATTCAGATATCTAATTTGCTTCTTCTTTATGATTACATATACTCGAATTATAATAAATAGTATGATCATACATATTCCTATTTGTTCATGTCCAAAATGATCTATATCCCATCTATGCCAAAACGCTAGATGCTCAACATTTAGATATGCTCCTCCAAGAAATAGTGCCCCAGAAGTCGTTCTTTTCTTATTGTCTAAATGAAAAATTTTCAACCATCCAAGATAATACACAATGATACAATAGACTAGTGTTACTAATACAGTCCTACTATACCTATCAAATAATACATTAGTAATATCTACCAGATCCATAACGAGATAAAATTGTAGGTGAGATCTATTAATTTTGTGATTAGCAAGCTGACTGGTTATCTCCTAATGTACCACTATATAAGTAATCATTGTTACAAAACCATTATTTCAGAAGGTAATTATTAATATCTTGAATAGGACTTGTTTCAGAGAAGACTTCACTTCTTTTTCCTACTTCTTCTATTAGGAACTCTACTTTTTCCAATCGTTTACGTTTCGGTGGATGCTTCGTCAGGTAAATACTGTGGTAGCAGTAAAAGTAATGTGTACCATTATCCTTCCTGTCATTACGTGGATCAGATTAAACCTGAAAATTTGATTTGGTTCATCGATGAATACGACGCCGTCAATAAAGGATATAGGCCCTGCAAAGGGTGTAATCCTCCTCTTCCCAGCTCAACAACACATCAAGTGACTTCAACATCCAGCCATTCATCGAGTCCACCTGTAACATCCACCTCACAAGCAATAAGCACTCTTACTCCAATCAAAACTTCTTCTATCACCCAAACAATAGCAACTACAAAGAAAAACACGGATACCTCAACACCCTCACAGGAGATGCTATATAGGGTTACTGAAGTCGTAGACGGCGATTCCATAATCTTAGATGATGGCAGTGAAGTACGACTCCTCGGCATAAACGCTCCTGAACAAGGATACTTCTATTACGAAGAAAGCAAAAACCGTATATCATCCTTAATACTCGAAAAACAGGTTCGATTAGAATCAGACTTTGAAGATACGGATCAATATGATCGTCTTCTCCGCTATGCCTTCGTAGATAGTACCTTTGTGAATGTGCAGTTGGTTAAGGAAGGATTAGCAACTGTCTACATGGAAGATGGTTTAACCTATGCGGAGGAGCTTCTTGAGGCTGAGTATTATGCACAGCTCCAAGACGTAGGTCTCTGGGAGAAAGATCTCACATACACCGACTACATCTATCTGATTGAGTTGCACTATGACGCTGCAGGAAACGATAATGACAACCTCAACGATGAATACCTCATACTAGGGAATAAAGGTGATGCACCCATAGATATGACGGAATGGACGATCACCGATGAAGCAAACCACCGATACACCTTTCCCCTATTCATTTTAGATCCAGAAGAGATGGTACTACTCTATTCGGGTCTAGGTCAAAACACTGAAGAGTCATTATACTGGGGAAATCAAGGAGCCATATGGAACAATGACGGAGACACTCTCTACCTAAGAAATGCTGGAGGAGAATTAATCTTCTACTATGAATATCCCCCTGACACTCTAATGAACACGTATATCCAATCCACAACTCAACCAACTGCACCGTTAACAGCTGCAACCTCGACAGAATCATCAAATACTATAGCAAGCTTCCAGAGTCCTATTGAAACAGCTACTATAGCAGCAGCATCAAATGAAACTGCAAATACAGTCCTCGGAGCGTTAACGTTACTCGTACTTGGAGGAGTCGGCTTCGGATCCTATCAATTTCTTAAGAGAAGACGAAAACCTGTGACAACAAGTAAAACTTCAAAAGACACTTTCTGCATGCACTGCGGATACAAAAATATGATTGGTACCAGTTACTGTATGAAATGCGGTAAAGAATTAACAAGCGTTCTTCCTATTTCTAAACCCGGTAAATTTGAAGTGTACAAGGATATAAGTGGAAAGTATCGATTCAGATTGAGAGCAGCGAACGGTGAGATAATCGTAACAGGAGAAGCGTATACAACCAAAGCAGCCTGTTTTAATGGAGTAGAATCAATTAAAACAAGTGTACTAAACGCTAGAATTGAAGATACAACAAAATAAAAAATTTTCCTCAATCTTTTTTACTATTTAGCTAGCTAACTACAATCAAAAAATTTAGCCGTCTTAGATCTCTATCCTCCTAAAAAAAGTAACCAATTGTCACTTCTATATTGCTTGAAAAGGAACAGAAGTATTATGTAAACAAGAAAACTACGATTTGATAATGACTCTATGTCACCAGTGTGGAAAAGAAATACAGTCAAATTCAGAGTATTGTATGCACTGTGGATCATATATTACAAGCTCATATCCGCTAAAGCCTAACCGTCCCTCTGAAGCTACTGTAGCAGGAGTTCTGTTATTTATTATTGGACTTGCATGGATGGGGCTCGGACTCGTATGGGGAGTTCTTCTAGGCTTTATGTCACTTGAAATGGGTGGAGCAATATTTCTAATCGGTGCGGTTGTCGGTGTAATAGCATGGTTGTTCGCTGCGGGAATATTGCTGTTAAAGAAGTGGTCGTATACGCCTGCACTGATATTAGCTGCTATCAGTTTACTCAACTTCCCCATAGGTACTCTCTTTGGTGCTTTAAGTGTTTGGATGTTATCAAAAAAAGACGTGAAAGAAGTGTATCTAGTAAAATCGATGCAATAGTTGGCTACTTTCTATAATAGTTGAGGTATCTTGGTTTCATGCTCTAAGTGTGGAAGAGAGATAGAAGAATTAGGTAGAACAGGACAGAGTATCTGCTCGATTTGTGGTCATTTAAATCAGCGATCTATCAATTCAATAGTATCACAATCTCACGTTGTTATTGAGAAACCTTCGAGCAGTACTAAGTTGAAGATTCCAATTATTGCTAGTATTGTTATTATTTTGTTACTGATTGGCAGTGGTGTAATTCCGTTTCGTCAAACATCTCCGCCACCTGGACAGCCTAACTCATTCCAAGATATTAGAGGGTGGGCATTCTACTCTTTAGATTGGTTTACGTATGAGCATGGAAAAGACGATTACTCATTGATTAATGATGATGTATACAAGATTTGTGCTATTTTCTCTTTTGTATATACTGAAATTGAGTATGTATCGGATCCTCATGGACAAGACTATTTTCAAAAACCTTCTGAAACGTTAATGTATAAAAAAGGAGATTGCGATGATTATGCGATTTTGATGGCTGCATTATGTGAATCTGTTGGAATGGATGCAAGTATTGAATATGTTGAGGTTACTGGTAACGGTGCTAGTAATGAGCCTCACATGATTTGTACTGTCTATTATGATGGAAGCTCAGATGATTTCATGAAGACGCAGAATCAAATTTGGGATGATTTCGGATTAACTCAAAGCGATTTAGGGATAACGTATTTTGATAGTATTCATCCACTTTGGGCGAAGAATGGCGACGATTGGGAGGTAATAGACAAGTATGAAAGAGGTATTTGGGTGACTCTAGAAAAGTGGGAGTCCATACTTTCAATTGATAGATATGATATCGAATATTCCACTTGTACCTCAAATGAAGCTCTGCAAGAACTATTTAATGTAATAACTTACGGTGCTTTTCCAGGAATAGAGTATCGATGGGAATGTGAGTGGACTGATGATACAGCAAAGATAACTGTTGATGTTACGAATACAGGCGTGGTTAGAGCTAAGAACGTCATTGTATGGACGGGTTTCGATGGTGGAAACAACACCGTTTACAATCAAGGAAAATCAAATGAATTTCACTTATCACCAAAAGAAAGTCACGTTGTAACGTTATCTCAAGAAATCCCCTTGGGAGTCCGAACAAGAATTTTACTGAGTGTGTGGGGCGATAATTTTGATGTAATAGAAAGCGAGAGCGATTGGTTTGAGTTTGCTCTGATTAATATAAGATCAGCTGAAACTAAAGTGTGTGGTGACAAAATGACTATTTCCATGATCTTAGATAATGATGGCGAAGTTACCGCAAAGAATGTGGTAGTTTGGACTGGATTTGATGCAGGAGGTGACAAGGTTTTTACACAACAACAATCAAATCCGTTCGAGTTATCTCCTCAAGAAACACGAGAAGTAATCCTTCAAATTAAGATTCCAAGCAGGGTTCATACAAGAATGTTATTTCGCATTTGGGGGGATAATCTTATACAAATCGAAAATGAAAGTGAATGGTTTGATACCTAGCTAGCTAAAGCATTTTGGATGCACAATTAACCAGCACGTTTGTCAAATTTGGTAGTTTCCTTGATCTAGGTGTCCATTTGATGGATTTTTCCTAGCTTCATTTCTGAATACAACGATGCCTATGACTAAGAAGAACATGAATAGAATAGAAAGCCAGATATATCGTTGGTTTTGAAGACTCCAGGTATTCCAATTAGAACTTTCAGGTTGCTTAACCATCACAATCGTTTTTGTAACGGAGTCTCTAACAATAGTCTTCGTTAACGGTTCACCTACAGGCTTTTCACCAATAGCTAGCTATGACATGCACTAGTGAAGAATTTAGGCTAATTAGATTCAATTAAGATTTGCTTTTGTTGATTATCGAGCAAATTGTTATTTTCATCATATAAAAATATTTGAAAATTAAATTGTCCAGCAGGAGCATTTTCGGATACTATCTCAAATGTATATATCGCACTTTTTCCTTTTGGACCCAGCTCTTCAATTTGAATTTGAAAAGGGAACACATTCAATTTCTCATGTACAGGTACTATATTCATTTGTACATAAAGCCCTTCCACAAAAATATTTTCTTTATTTTTAACCTGAAAGTTTCCGTAAATAGAATCGTTTTTTGACATAGATTTAGTATTTAAACGAAGGTCTTCAATTTTAATATCCAAACGATTATTCTGAGGGATAAAAAAATAAAAATAAATTAAAATGGGCGAGGATACTAATATAATAATTATAATAACTAATAATATAGTTGCTGCATTGGAAAGTCCTATCCCCGAAATTATTATGGAATGGTGGTCTAAACAAAGCATACGTAAAGCTAGCTAATTTGGAATCAATCTTTTATTTTCTAATTAATATAAATACATATTATGAGCATTGATATTAGGAAATATCTCAAAATAATGAATGAAACAGGATTCTTTTTCCAGATGCGTGTAGCAAATGAAACTCGTGAAGTATTTGATGTAGTAACAGAAGAGATTGCTTTAGAACATGGTGGAGAGACCAGTAAACTCGATGTGTTTGCAGAATTATCAAATGATAATTTTAGAGGATTTTTTTTATCGAAGCGAAACGACATTCCCATGATTTTAAATCATGGTTGTTTTTTAAATCACATGTATTGAGAGAACCTTCTCCTCCTTACATACTTGCTTTTGGTCTTTTTAGAAAAAGTAATGTAAAATACAAAATTATTGATCCATTTTATTCTTCAGTTAGCCATGAATCAGGAGCAGCACTTAACCTCTCTTTGATAAGATATGATTTTCCAAGGTTAAGCTCTTTAGAAATTGGAAACATAGGCATAGAAGTAAAACTTTCTGAAGAAAAGCAGCGTATGGAAGATCTCACTAGAGTTTCAAAACAAGTAGTTATAGCAACTCACGGAATGGCTATGGAAATTGAAAACCGTGCAAAAAGCGATAAAATAAGTCGTGAAGAAATTTATTTTTTTATTCCTGTTATAGTAACTACTGCAAAACTTTTCATTGCAGATGCTGATATTTCAAAAGTCGAAATGAATAATGGAAAACTTGAACTCGAAGGTTTAAAGTTAAATGAAGTCGATTGGGTTGTTTATGAATATCCAATTACAGCTAAGCTTTTACTACCTGTAAATACTTGTAGTGATAGATGGGATTTGAAAAGAGAGGACAATTTGCGAAGAAGACATATCTTCGTTGTAAACAGTGAAAAATTTAAAAATTTTCTAGAAAGTTTAAGGTCAGATCTAATGTCTTAATGATCTTAGCTACCTTAATCTTCTTCGAGCACACCAATATTTTAGATAGGCTCAAATTCTTATCTGCTCATATGAGTAAATTTTCAAGCTAGCTAGCTCCGTTCCTATCCAAGAGGTAACCAAGCGACTGATCTAAAAATGGAATAAGAAAAAAATGGTAAAATAACTTGTGAATTGCGAGTCAGAGCTTTCCTTTGATGCAGATTATTTTTACGAGTACTTATCTAAACTTGATGACGCAAAGATATACTTTAAACAGAAAAGCTATAACCACATTTTACACAGAATTTCGCAGTTGATTTATTTTCTCTGCTACATTTTGGGCATTCCTTAACCTTTGCACTTTTCTTAAGTTTTGAAGGAGATTCTTCATCGAAGTTAGGTCTAGCTACTTCTGGATGTTGTGTTTGAGTTATTGATTTTTCTTCTATATTAGATTCTTCGATTTCTACATTATTTTCTTCTAATCGTTGATTAGTAGTAACTTGTGATTCGTCATTAGATTCTGATTCAGGTAGTAATAATATTATGTCACCTATGTCATTTATCCCTGTAAATGGAATGATCTTCTCCTTATTTTTTTGTTTTACAATGATAGCGATATCCCCGCTTTTCGAGTATCCTACATCTGCGACTTTGCCAGCTGATAGTAATTTAGAACTATAGACGAGTTTCCCTACTAAATCTTCTTTGCGATAATATTTTTCATCCAACATTTAAACCTATAATAGTATATTAATAATTTAATATTAATAATTACCATATTATGGCTACTTCAAGTATCTCTATCCAGTCTTCCTCAAAGGTGTCTTTAAGTAATTCTTCTATAGAATAGTAAATTCCATCAGTCTGTGGCTCAATATATATCAAATCTCCAGTATCCAAGTATGCCCCACAGAATGCGTGTCCGTTACCTTTATCCCTCAAAGTATCGTAGTTAGTGACAACAAAACTCAAGTTATAACCTTTAGTTTTTGCATAGCTTCTAAGGTCTTGTGCAAAATTTATACATACATATAACTCTTCAACATATTCAGTTGTATCACTTGAATCTTCACGTAGAAAATAAGTGAGTTCATTTAAGGATGGACGCTGTAATTGGAAAGTATGAATTTCATTAGCTAAATGTTTATTCTCCATTTCAAGATTTAGAACAGAAGCTTCTAATGCATCATTTTTAGTAATAATATTTTGCATGGTATCCCGTAGAGTTACTAGCTCTTGATTCAGTGATAAAATATTATCATCTAAATCATTAATTTGATTATATTGATAAAAGATTAGTGAAGACTGAACAATAATGACTATTAAAAAAATCAAGATTAATATTTTTTTTATCCATTGAAACTTGAAATTACAGCCGCATTCAGAACAAAAGGTATCTTTTCCCATTTTAATCCCAGAGATTTATCTTTTTAAACTCACTAATATTTATTAATATGAAATAGAATTATAAAAAATGAAGAGTACTCTTTTGCGATTATTCTTTATTTTTAATTAATTATTTAACAAAAATAAGGGATAGAGTGATAACTACGTTTTTTGTCGAGTTCCACATTCATCGCAGTACTCAGCATCAGATGGAATTGTGGATTTGCATTTGATACATTTTTGTTGAGTAGGACGTGCTGACGATTGTCGTCTAATCCAATAGACAGCTATGATAGCAAAGATTATGATTATCACGATAATAGGAATGAAGGTTCCATATTGACCGATTGAAAATAGTTTCGATTCCGAAGCTTTTTCTGTTGTAACTGTTGTTATCGTGTCTTCAGTAGATGTGTATTGCGGAGTAGATGTCATTATAGTATCTGTTTTGAATTGTGAGGTTGTTTCATAAGAAGAAGTGACTGAAGTGGTTTTTGTTGTTTTCTCTATTCCAACATATATTTTAAGATCATACTTCCAATCTTCCTCAGAATGTTTGTATACTCTACTTGGATCCATGCTATATGGAAGAATGTACCAAACACCAGCTGTGATAGTCCATATTCCAACTTCAGATGGTGCTGTTACTTGAAATGTATACGTTTTGGTACCAGCATAGGGACCGAAACTTTCCTCTATATAATCTATATCCCTATCGAGTTCAACATCATACAACCATACTTGTACTTCATATGACGATGAATAGTCTATTGTTACCGATATCTCAAATTGTTCTCCTGGTTCTACATGAGTAGGATACTCTACATCTGTTACAATTGCCATGGTAGTTGTCCCTTTCACTTTCGTGGTAGTATCAGATGTTGTCTTCGATGCATAGGTAGTTACTTCAGGTCCAATAGGAATAGTAACCGTCAGCTTATTGTTTTTTTCATCAGATTCCTTCACTTGACGAGTATAATCTACTTCTGCATTAATCTCATAATCCCCTTCTCTGATACGCCAGGTGATAGTGACAAATCCTATATATCCTTCTCCTGGGTTCAATGGTTCTTTCTCATCAAACTCCCAATAGATATCTTGAGCATTCTTCAATTCTATTTTGAAGCGAAAGGATTTACTTACAGGTGCATCACCAACATTCCTGATATGAACTTGTATTTTGATATCTTCACCTACCCCTGGATCTTTTGGAAGCCATATAATATCTTCTACAATAAGGTCTGGTAAATCATCTGCTAAACCAGAGTCAACGATAGTGATAAGGGAAAGGATTAATATGAAACCTAAAAGAATTCTTTTAAGCAATATTATAATTCTCCTAATACGTTAATTGTTACTTATACTATCTTTTACTATTTAAAAATGAATAATCTTATTACTATTTTCAAGTTTTATAGTCTTTAGAAAATATTTACTTTAAGACAGTATTATAAGTCACTTATTCAATTATCAAAAAAACGAAAAGAATGATAGTATTCTGAACTATACAATAAATTATCTTTACGACTGTATTATATGTCTCTGTCAAAAAATTTATTTGGTTTTATTTTGTTGTTTCGTTCCGCATTCATCACAGTACTCAGCTTCGGCAGGTAATTCAGATCCACACTTTTCGCATTTACTAGATTTGAGTTGCTTGGATTTCTTTATTCGTGTTTTTTGAAGTTTAGGTCTAATCACCATAATCAGTACTATGACTATTGCAGCAATTCCTAATACTGGACTATAGATATATCGATTACTTAACGGTTTAATAGTATGCAAGGTAACTATTTCTTCAATGGACATAGTCAAGATTGCAGTTTCAGTGAATAGTTCTCTTGTTCTGATAGTTTTATGAATAGTGTTGGTACTTATGTAGGTTAGTGTTGTAGTACTATAATCTTTTAATTCATAAATTTCAAGAGTTATATAGGTCATACCTATAGTTGAGAGATATACCTTATATCTACCTTTTTCAGGGATTTCAAATACCCCTTGCGTAATCTCTTCTACTTGAGCCTCTCCTCCAATAAAGAATTTAGGATTTACTGCTGATATTGTACCTATACCAAAATCTACTGGTGTGTATTGGGTAGCTATAGTTACTAAATATGTACCTGGATCAGCAGAGAATTTTAAGGCAGATTCAGAAGCAGAAGATAATCCTAGTCCTACTAACCATCCTTGGTTTCTAAGGATTAATTTTCCCGTTTCGATTTCATCAAACATTGTATAGGTTCCTACTGTATATAAAGAACTTTGCGTAGTAACAATCGTTTTTGTACTGCTCTTTGTAACAGAGATCGTATGCGACTCAATTACTGTTGAGGTTGTAACATGATCATCTTTTTCTAAGGGTATAACAAAAATGGAAAAAGCAGTGACAATTAATATCACAATAATCAATGATATAACACGATTCACTTTTGCCACTCTTACAAGATCTGTTGAAAAATTATTTAACGTTTATCAAAATGCTAGCTAGCATACCTACACCAGGTAAATTTGAAATGTATAGAGATTCAAGTGGATTGTATCGTTTCAGGTTGAAAGCAGAGAATGGTGAGATAATCGTACGGGAGAAGCGTATGCAACAAAGGCAGCCTACTTAAAGTGAGTAGCATCAGTTAAAGAAAGCGTCCTAAATGCTACTATTGAAGATAAAACAATGAAATAAAAAAAATTTAGCTAGCTATATTTCTAGTTTAACACCACAACTTAGACAATATGTACTGTTAATGGGATTCGAGGCATCGCATTTAGGACAGATCCTATCTGATAAGGTAGAACCACAATTATTACAGAATTTACTATTAATGGGTAACTTATTTTTACATTTAGGGCAATAAATTATGGCTCTACCTTTACTGGAGTTTGATAGAGTATAAACTACCATATATACAATCAGCCCCAGCCAAGATGCGATAAAAGTAATTAGTATCCAAATCCAACGATGCTTAACATGATACTTGCCTGAGTGCCAGATGATTATAATGAGAGGAACTATTACTATAAATAGCAATCCAATTTCCCAAGGACCAATAAACGCCAATTAAACTCCCTCAACAAAATTATATTCAATATTTACATATAATAAATTTTAGTACCTATTCTTAGAGAATCTCAAGCTCTTCGTCGATAAAGAACAACTAGCAGAATAAGCTAGCTAGAAACTTATTCCAAACCAGTAAATATCTTGTATATAAAGAGTGAAACTATCAGCGATATAGAGACGGTACAGAGATTTTTAATATTAAAAAGAGTAATCAATTTTTGAGAGTTTTATTATGGTTTTTGAAAAATTGTTTGATAGTCAGAGGCGTTTTGATGAAAAGCAAATTAATCTACTAAAAGAAAAATACTTGAAAAAATATGCAACAATTTCTGATTCCATATTAAGTGAAAAATTAAATGAGTTGAGGGATTCAAAATTTGATTCAGAAAAATCAGCGAAAAAAGCTTTTTGGCTAGGGCCCTTGGGTTCCATGCAACATCTTAAAAATCGAAATCTTGAGGCTCAGAAACTAGCGATAAAAGAAATATTAACGAAAAGGAATACGTCGGTTAAGTAATCTAGCTAAGAATAGGAAAGTAGGTTAATTCGCTCTCTGAAATATTATATATTTAGTGATCTATATAATATTAAAGAAAATGACTCGTTATATTATACTAACAACATTTTTCTTAATTCTTGTTTGTGTTTTTTTTGTACCTTCTTCGATTGCAGGGATTAACCATGAGATTGGTATAGATCGTTATGGAGTTGGTCTTCGTTCACATGTTAAAATGGAATTTACTGAAAGTTTTGCCACAACTCATATTAATGCGTATAATGAACTAGGAGAAGAACAATACAAAGCTGAATATATATCGTTCTTAGATGAAAGGGGATTTCAAGTAGACGTTAACAGTGTGGAAATAACAATTGATGAGGGGAGTACCCTAGTATTTTGGGAATTTTATGATACTGGACTTTTAGAGGACTATGGAGATGGAGGATATCAACTAGATATGGAGAAGATAGTTGGAATGATCCCAGAATATAATAGTTTAGAAAATGTGGAAATTGGATCATCTACTCCTCATACTTTTAGTTGTGATTGGTGGTATTATGATACTGAAGGTGGGAAACACTATGGAGGAATTATTACTATTGATGTTTTTAGAAATCTCGAACACTTAGGATATATTGAACCTAACTTGATTTTTAAGCCATATGATGTTCCTGGATTTTCTATTTTAACAATAATTACTGGATTGTCATTAGCCATAGTATTTCTATACGGTATTAATAGAAAAAGCAGCTAGCAAGCGTTCTTTTAAGCCTTAAAAAACTAAGTATTTTCATTTTCTCAACCGCAACAAACAACTTTTTTGCAAAGCAATTTCATCAAGTATTGCATGTAAAACCTTTGATTTACCTTTACTATCAAGCCCAATAGTACCCTGTTTTGCTTTAGTTAGAGCGTCAGTTACTTCTTTTACTTCTAAAACAGTTACTACAATACAATAGTAATTTTTTGAACGTCCTTCATTGAAATCCTGAAGCATCTCTTTGAGTATATGTTCCCGAGTCTTCTGAACTCTTTCAAATTCATCAACTCCACTTCTTTGAATAAAAGAAATATTATCTTCAAGTTTTTGATAACACTTAAACGTATCATGGTGTTTGCTGAATACTCTATGTCTTCTCCATCGCTCACACGATTCGTTTTCACTGCATTGCCAACAAAACTCAATTCCTTTTCTTTTTATGGCACAGGTAATAAAAGGGCATCCAACTACTATTCTACTCTCGCTTTTACAGCCACCACATCTGCTTTCAGCTTCGGTATGATATCGAGGACAAAGTCTACACGAAAGACCACAAATCCCTATTTCAGGATATTTAGTGTGCATGGTTACTTTTTTAGTCATGATACTCATCTAGCTAGTGTGAACGTAAACTACTGAACTAGTTTTTACTAAATGAGGAATTTAGAGTTCTATATAGGCTTTGTATTTTCAGTATACGAGTACTAATCCTACCAGGTAGAATAGAATATGGGAGATATCAAATATAGGAGAGGAGAAAATGTATCATGGCGATATTCCAGCTAGCTATTGATAAACTTTAGTAGATTCTATAATGAATATTCAATAGTATCTAAGAGCCAGCGATCTTCTCTCTTAATCACCCTACTTTTCGTTATGTTTATTTTCTTCTTGAAGAGAGGACCACCAATTACAACTGTGTGATATTCCCCATTTTCTCCACAAACATCAATACTATTATGTTGTAGATACCTCAAGAAATCTCGATCCACCTTTCCTCCAACCCATTTTTCATCAAATAAACTAGAACTAGCACTAACTATCAACGCTTCAAAACCAGCATCGATAAACTCGATTAGAGATTCTTCAGGGTCTCTCCCCCACAGCGGTTCAATCGCTTTAATACCTAGCTCTCGACAAACCCTCTCCACCCAATCTCTATGCTCCTGCAAATATCTATCACCGAAAACCATACCCTCAACGCCGTTAGGAAGTAAACTCTTCACAGCCTCTTTGAACTCCTGCTCATAGCCATCCCATGTGGTCTCCTTTTGCAACAGAGGAATACCGATCACCTCAGCTTGGAGCTGAATCAATTTAGCCTCCGTCCCATGAAAACTCACCCGCTTATATTCCTTAGAGATAAAATTCACAAGATAGGAAACTGAGTATCCACCGAGAATTGCCTTATAACAAGCGAAACAACCATCCTTACCACCGCTCCACGACACAATGTAGCTCATAACAGCATCTCCCATCTATTGTTCTAAAACATTGGTTAAGTCTGCTTTAAACCATCTCTAGGTAGATAGCGATGCGTTTTATAAAGTAACAGTGTAGATGTGATGAAAGTAGAAATTAGATTATAGAAAGAGTAAATACAATTGTGTAGTTAGCTAGCTTTTCTCATTATCAACCTAGAAACTGCAATTTTATTCTTGGAACATGCGGCAATCAGGACAATAAAACGGTGATGAAATGCGGTGCCCACAATACTTGCAGTGTTGCCTGTCCACTTTTTTTTCACTTCTCTCTACTTTTCGGTTGTTTGTCACTCCTTTTTTTGGAGACAATTGATAAACGAATAGCCCTAATAAGAAACAAACAGTGCCGAAGAGAAAATATCTTTTCATAATTTCTGATGAGATATCCCATAATATAGCTGGAGTTGTAGAAGCAGTCATTATCGCACCGAATATTGAGCTGAAACCCATGAACATGAAGAAATATGCTATAAACGTTCTCACTTCACATTTTCACCTTTGTGTGTACTGGTTTTATGTTAAGTGAATGCTCTATGTAAAATTTGTGCTACCAATTTGTGTATCGGAAAAGGACAATATTTCCCCGTTATTGTGATACCAATTGAGGACACTAACGTGAACGAAGGGAAAGGCAGATTCATCAACAGACCAACAAAAACAGGAAAAAAAAGTTATGATAAATTCTTCATTTACATACCAACAGACCTAGCACGTGACAGCCTCTTCCCCTTCAAAGAAGGAGATGAAGTGTTCATGAAAATACACCCTAAACATAAACAATTAATCATAGAGAAACCAAAGAAATAGTCGTCACAAAAACCAAATTTAACTAGCAAGCTATCTAACTAAGGTTATCTAGTACTAGAAAAAGTATATGGGTCTCTCTACAATACTGATGCCTAGTTTCTTTTAAAATAAATTCGTATCTCATTATCCTTAATGCAGCCAATCAAATGCTCGCTCTCTACGTTTAGACTCGATTTCATCATGTAACGCCTTCGCTATCTCTCTTCCATAGTTGTCGATCAACTGCTGGTGAATCACCTTTTCCCTTTTTTCTTTTTCATGGATACCCCTCACTTCACAAAAATCATTGAGTGGAGTAATTTCATGGTTTATGACTCTGAATTGAATAGTAAATGATGTTTCGCCTGAGGAGAGATGGGGAAAATACCCTATACAACTAATCTTAATGATCATTCCCTCTTTTATATCCCGTGGAAAGAGGAGGGGATTACCAGTTTTTAATTCTTCAATATACACATCATTTACCTTGTTTTTTCCATCAGCTCCTAACGCACACTTAATAACCTCAACAGTTGTTTCATCCCTAAGATCCTGCTTCACCTCTTCAGAGGACATCATTCACCATCCCGCTTCAACAATGTATCTTTGATAGGCTAATAAATATTACATCAAAGCTAACTAGCTGTATAACCAGCTAAGATTGTAGATAAATATTGTAATTGATATAAGGATCCTAATCTACATCTAGAATTACTCAAATAACTAATACGTGATTAGCTAGCTAGACTTTACGTGTTATTTCCCATTACTATCAGGGTAAGTGTTGAACGTATCTTATCTAAGCGTCGTATTCTTCGGTGAACAACATCTTTCAACTTATCCATTGTATCTTCCTCTACTCTGATCATCATATCATATATACCATAGACACTATGAACGTCTATACGGTCTATCTTCTTAAGATCATCTCTAAGCTCATCTTCAGCTCCAATCTCTGACTTTATTAAGACGAAAGCTTGAGGCAACCCTACACACTCATACTTTCAGTATTAGTTTGCTACACTTATTCAAGCAGTTTGAGCTAGCTTAAGTATATTCTTTAATCATAATAGATGATTTTCAGTTAGGAGATTATCATCTTTAAATTTATTTATCTTTAGATATCATCTTAATACTGAGAAGTTGTTAAGTTATAGTAAGAAGCATATATCTGGATACAAAATGAAAATACGTATGTATCCTAAACCTGTTATCAGAATAAAACTGGAATAATAATTTAGCATATATTAAGGTGATAGTCGTTGCTTAAGCTCAATAGTAATATGCTGAGCAGATTACTCTTATAGAGAGAAGTTGGTACCATTATTATGAATTAGCTAGGGTTAGCTAAAATTATTTAGAGAAGAAATCGATTGTTGAATAGTGCTAAGATTAAAACAATCATGGTACTGATACTGGCAACAATAGCAGTAACGCTCTCATGGTATTTCATGCTGAAGACTATTATTACTTCCTTCACATCAGCTATCACGGTTAGTCTTCTACTACTTATTATTGGGGTAAGTCTGTGGTGTCTAGTGAACATCATGCTTTCTATCGCACTTGTCTTCTTCTGGATTTTTTCGTTCCTTGAATATTCTCAATGAAAAGAATTTATACTTTTAACTAGTAGATAGTTCTCGTGCTATTTAGGGGTGAGAAGAATGCGTATAGGTACCAATCGTAGAACGTTGGAGTTGAGCTTGGCTGCAGTGTTTACTGCTCTTGTAGCAGTAGCAACTCTGGTTATTCGGGTTCCCGTACCTGCAACGGGTGGCTATATTAACATTGGTGACGCTTTGATTTTCACGGCTGCACTCTCGATGGGGTGGTTTGTCGGTGGAGCAGCGGGAGGAGTCGGCTCCGCAATAGCAGATATGATTGGGTACCCTGTATTTGCTCCCTTAACCTTAGTAGTGAAGGGACTACAGGGTTTGCTCGCAGGCTTCATCGCTGATGGTAAAAGTGTGAAACGAGATATAATTGCGTGGCTGGTTGGATCTTTTGTTATGATTAGTGGCTATTTCATCGGTGAAGCCTATGTTATGCGGCTTGGTGTTGCCGCTGCTTTCGTGGAGGTTCCAGGGAATATGAGTCAAGTAATCGTCGGAGGTCTTATAGGAGTACCGCTGAGCCGCTTAATCAGGAAGAGACTTCAACTCCTGTTTAAATAGTTACTGAAATGAATTATCTAACTTCTATCTAGTTAAATAGTGGTGAATATGGTTTGAGAACTCAGAGAATTACTCAAACTTATCACTGCAGTAAGAACACTGAAAAAAACTTCTTAGGAGATTTCAATACTCTAGTTAGTTTCGGAAGCAATTTTTCAAAGATGAACTTATACTCCACGAGCAGATGCATATGTGTAAGAATAAAACCAAGTATAGAAACGTATACTATACTAGCTAACTAAGATTTCATTATTTCATTTCGGGTATTTTAGCACCTTTCAACAAAAGCCAGAAAGTAAATGACAATTCACCAATAATCCCAGGTACAAAAACAACCAGCATAAATATTGCTTCGTAGTCGACGTAGTTAATTAAAAGAACATGTGCAAAACTATCTATTAGATACCCTAAAGATGCAACGATCAACAAGACGCCCAAAACTCTTGAAATGTAACCTGACTTGAAAACTAAAAAACCAAGCAAAAATAAATGAATACCAAAAAATACGAGCCCAATAAGCCATGTATAGTTAAACGCATTGAGAAATAGCATCACCTGCACTTGCAACTGTCCTGTTTCAAATACTGTCAAGTAGCTAGCACCACCCAAAAGGTGCAAAATACTGAAAAGATTATACAAGGCGACCCCAAAAATGGTGGCATTCACCAACCTAAACCACGCTGCAAGCAAAGAAAGACTCTTATTTACTGGCTTAAGTAAAATATAAAGTGTCCAAGCCAGTACCACATCGAAAATAACCATGATTAGAAAGCTAAAAATACCAAAACGAAATAGCAACTCTGAAGCCATAATATTATTTACAGTTGCTGCGGCATCTCCCGATACAATAAGACTCTGGAGAACAAAAAAATTAGCGAAGATACCAGATATAAATATAATTAGATATCCAAACCCTGCAACTCTTGCAGCTTTACGCAGAGATATATCGACAATATAGTTTGTTATTTCAATTCCCTCTAATTTGTTAGGTTTTGTTATTGTGTTCTTACTTAAGCCACTTCCATGCATACCAGACAATTAGTAGCATACACACAGTTTCTATAACTGCAAAAAATATGTAATGGAGATATGATGATCCACCAACCCAAATAAACACAATAGTTATTGCACTGGCGATGATATTTGCCAAGCGATTTGCTCTATCCTTCAATACTCGAGAAAGGAATATCATCGCAATCGGAATCTCCAACACTACTGCGAATACCAACATAATTTCTTGCGTGATTGGAAACGACGCTGCGGATCCCGTCATTATTTCCTCTAAGGATCCAGGAATCATAAATGAAAGAATATCCGCAAAAATCATATTAAACATTACAACTATCCATAATGTTGAAATCTTTACCTTCACATCCATTTTAGTGGCATTTTTGTTTGAATCCATTTTTTCTCTCCTTGTTTATTTTATCATTACTTCCTTTTTTCTACTACTTTTACAAGCAAGCTATAACTGTCTATTCTACTTCATGAGTTGCGTTGCTATCTTTTTTCCAAACTCCTTTGATTTATCTAGTTCCTCTTCAGTAATAGGACCTTTCATACCCTCTACTCTTATCGACAATCCAGGAGTTATGATTTGTAGACTAGTTTTATCGGTTATACGCTCCTCCATCTTCTTCACCGCCTTCTCAAAGTCCTTTCCAATGTACGTATCAAAAACAGCGACTTGTTTTCCCTTCAAATCGAATTTGCTAAGTTTGTCAATGAACTGGGTAATTTTACGAGCAGGTCTTCCGAAATGATTGGGGGCTCCTATTACGATCACATCACAATCAGCTACTCTATCAATACCAACTTTCTCGACATCACTAATAGTAACGTCGATTCCTTTAACTTCCCTCAACTCTTTTTCAATCTTTTCTGCTACCTGCTTCGTATTTCCATACTTCGTATCATAAACCACAAAAATCTTCATAAGCGATTACACATCCTCTATTTTCCTCTAACTGAAAAGAAGTATAATAAACATTTCAAACTTCTTTAAGCTAGCTAGCTTGAAACTAGGCTAGTATCGTTTTAAGAACATAAATCAGATATAGGCTCTTCAATACTTGTAACTTGATAGTAGAAATGAGAGAGTATAAAATCCTTTTTGATACTGGTGAGGCTAGGAACCTTGAGGACAAAATCAATCATTTAACAA
>CAZAXO010000015.1:0-21099 GCA_964489085.1 uncultured Candidatus Bathyarchaeia archaeon | reverse complement strand
CTGATCCATATCTGTTGTATTATCTAATTTGTACCGGTAAATTGGGGTTGGGGTCCCACCCCCCGCACCAGTTTAACTAGCCAGCCTCAGCTAATCAGCATACACATATTACTTGTAACGAGTATTGAATTGACACTTTGACACGTCTAATATCTGCTATATGAACATTTTTACTATACTCACTATAAATCTATTTGTGAATTTTCTAGTTGTGAATGTAAAGTAATGATGTTTTTAGCATTTAAAGGTAAGATAGAGTAGTACCGTCAACGCTACCGTAGTAAATAAGTCTGGCAGCATTGCGAATGGTCCGAGACCAAATCCTCGGAATCCAAACAGCCAATGTACTAGAGGATTAGAGGATAATGCGTAGAAGAGCAAAGTCAATGAAAACACTATTAATCCAACTGTAAATTCTGATTTAATCTTCCTATAAATATCAAAATATGAAATCAATAGAAACAATATAAGTGTAACATTAACAGTTGAAAGTATCGTGTTAAACATATAAAACAACTCAATATCCCAAGGCGGTGGATGTTCCTGCCTCGGTTCCATCATTTTCAGTAAAGGAGGGGGCTGAATCGGATACTCGATCGTCCAAAAAATAACCAGTAAAACTACCGCTACTACTACTGCCAGCAAGAGCCATAATTTCACATTTTTCCTCATAGAATAAGTCATGTATACTCCTCTCTTTTTTATTTTTTTCAAATTCTCTTCATAATCTCTTCAGAATCTCCTCAAATAATACGTAATTTTCCTCCAATTGATGAGACAAGAAAAAAGTGCTTCCATACCCATCTCCAACAGATTCAATTATTCTATGCTTTTGAAGAACATTCAGATGATGTCGTATAGTTCGGTAATCTCTATTAAGTAAGCCTGCTAATTGGTTCGCATTTTGTGGAGTCTCCTTGATTGCTTGTATTATTTGAGATCGAGTAACGCCCCCCCTTGTACCTGCAATCAACCACTCAAGTAAATGCTTCATTGAACGTTCGTTTATAGACATCTATATTACTCCGTAAATGAAAAGCGAGCCTACTCTTTAACTCGAACAATTTACCTCTTTTCAATTAATATATCTTTCTTATACTCAATTCAAATGATTAACATTGAAAAAATATCAATTTTATAATGGATTAAAATCAAATAATTTTATCTTTACTGGAAATCGAAGATTACACCCTCTTAGATTAGGGAGAGATTAGGAATAAATTAGGGTATAATTCTGAAAAATCGTTTAATAACCTACTGCATTTCAGTAAAGTAACGCGTGCACACGTGAAAACAAAACAAACAAGGAGGAGATTAAGAAAATGAATCAAAGAAAAGCAATAGTTATGATATCAATGCTAGCGATTGCAGTTATTTTAAGCGGACTTTTAATACCGGTATATTCATCCAATTTCTTTGAGAGAAGTAACGGTAACGGCTACGATGTTCCAAGAGATGGGGAATGCCCACACAAGGGTCCACAAGGACCGTGGATGGATGAGCTTACGGAGGATCAGAGAGCAGAGATTCACGATCTAATCGAAGAGATGCAAGACGCTGGAGCAGACAAGGAAGAGATACGGGAAGCTGTTAATGCAAAGTTAGGGCAGTGGGGTATCGAGGTTCCTGATCCTGAGTTTCAAGGTCCAAGGGGACCGTGGATGGATGAGCTTACGGAGGATCAGAGAGCAGAGATTCACGATCTAATCGAAGAGATGCAAGACGCTGGAGCAGACAAGGAAGAGATACGGGAAGCTGTACAGCAACTACTTGAAGAGTAAGATTTGACCTAGATAAATGAATAAAATATTGAAGGAGTGACGAAAGAAAACTTGTGCAGGAAGAGGTAAACGATCTTAATTAAGTAGGGTTTCCTCTTCCATCCTTTTTTCTATTTATAGTGAGCGTGATAAGAATGGCTGTTATGATTGAGTATAAGAAAGATCCTTATATCCCTGGTAATTGTCCTCATTGCGGTCTATCATTAAATGAATCAAATAATAACCGCGTATTCACATTACAGAAAAGTGAATTAGAGGTTTCAATCGATGACAGGGCCGTCAAAGAAAAGCTTGATGAGCTTGAAAATCTTGATTTCTACAAGAATATAGTGGAGTTTGCTAAAACAAGGCGAAGTTCGAAAAGTATTTAATTATATATGAGTTGCTTAGTCAATAATGTCTTCAGTACAAAATTTAGAACCATCATCAAATAGTCCAATTATTAAGGTGTCTGATCTAAGGAAAATCTTTAGAGTAGGTACCGTTAAGGTGCATGCGCTTAGAGGAATAACTCTCGCAGTTGACAAGGGTGAATTTGTATCGGTAGTAGGTCCAAGCGGTTGTGGCAAATCAACGTTTTTAAATATGGTCGGTGCGCTGGATCGACCTACGAAAGGAAAAGTAGTAATAGACGGTATCAATATTACAAGGCTCAATGATAAAAAACTAGCTCGTTTTAGAAACTTGAAAATAGGCTTAATATTTCAAACTTATAATTTGATAAATCGTACAAAGGTTATCAACAATGTAGAATTACCTGCTATAATACGAGGAGTGCCTGCAAAGATACGACGACGAAAAGCCTTGAAATTGCTGAGAACAGTTGGCATAGAAGAGATGATGCATCGAAAACCCATTGAGATGAGTGGTGGTCAGCAACAGCGTGTTGCTATCGCTAGAGCATTAATAAACGATCCTACGATAATCCTCGCAGATGAACCTACAGGCAACTTGGATTCTAAGACGGGTGGAGAGATAATGCAGCTTTTTTCACATTTAAATAAAGAGGAAAAAGCAACTATCATTATGGTTACTCATAATCTAAATTTAGCTGAAGAAACAGATAGAATTATATACTTAAGAGATGGAGAAATTGAAAAAATTATTAAAAAATAATATTCAGATTAGTATCCTCATGATTCTGTTATTCTCCTTAAGTACAGTTACGATAGGGAATACTCAGGCTGCTGATCTAGAAATTGAAGTATCAACTACTCTACTTATTCCTGAAATAAATAATAATATTATTTTAACGCTCTACAATAATTTTGAACCCATTTACGAGTTATGTGTAAGTAGCTCTTTTCCCACTTCAACTCAAGATTCTAGTTTCCCTACTATTATAGGTACACACAGTTGCACCTTCGATAAACTTTCGGAAGGTGATTCGGTTGAGGTTCCCATAACTATCTTTGTTCCTGAAGATGCTGCTGGTAACGCCTATTCGCTTGATATAGTCTTGACCTATAAGCGGTTAGGGTACCTTTCCTCATTTACAGAAACCTATACAATAGGTTTCAATGTTCAGGAAAAGGAAGAGTGGATTGATCTAATCCTCTATGATTTTGAAGTAGACCCTGACCCTGCTCAACCTGGAGCATCTATAACTTTCAGTGCAAATATTCTCAATAAAGGTAACATTCCATCCATGTACACGAATGTTTCTCTTATAAAGAATGATATTCTGATTCTTCTACCAGAAAGTTATAGTTATCTCGGGCAAATAGATCCCAATTCTCCAGCAACCTTTGACTTGGAAGCATCGGTGAAGGCTCAGACTAGAGAAGGAAGGTATATCGTGGAAATTCTTGTAAGCTTTGAAGATGAAGATACTGTGCCATTTACAGTTACTCGTCAAATCTCCTTTAATGTCCTCGAGTTGAAAGAAGAAAGAGCGCCACCGGGTCCTCTTGAAAGCATTCTAGGACCCATACGCAACCTTCTTTTTCCACAACAGCCACAAGGATCCCCTACTCAACCGCCACAGGGATTACCAATACTTAGTTTTATTCCCTTAATCATCTTAATGGTCATCATCATAGGTGTTGTCATGTTAGTGCGTCGACGTCGGTCAAGGAAAAATGAATTTGAGGAGGCGTTTGAAGAGTCATAGGTTCCCTATTGGACAATGTTGAAGGGGGTTTTCATAGGTGAACTTCGCTGATCTTGTGAAATGGGCTTTTTCAGCTCTTTCTGAGCGGAAATTGCGGTCAGGGTTGACTATTTTAATGGTGATAATCGGCGCGACGTTAATGACTTCTATCAATGGGTTGACTGGTGGAACAAGTAATCTCATGAATGAACAGTTCGCTACTTTTGGAGCTAATCTATTGATGATCTCTTCTGGAGGAAACGGCTTTGGTGGTCCTCGAGGTTCAACGGTTGAAATCCCCTTAAATGACCGGACAGTTGGAACACTTGAAGGGATTAGACATGTTGATAAGGTAATCCCCTATGTACAGGGAGGGATCACCCTTAAGAAGGGGAAAAATGAGAGATCCGTCGCAGTAACTGGATTAGATCAATCCGATTTTACGTATTTGGTTCCCACAGCCGAGTTATTGGATGGACGATATATCTCCTCAACAGACTCTCTCGGCATTGTTTTAACCTATAATATAGCCTTCAACGAAGAGGGAGAGCAACAACTGAAAGTTGGTCAGACGGTGATTCTTGAAGTAAGTACCGTTGAAGAATCAGGTGGAACACAGTCAATAGAAGCAGAGACTAAGTCGTTCCAAGTTAAGGGTATACTTGATGAAATAGGAAATATGCAGTTTGGTGGTGGCGTGTACCTCTCACTCCCAGCTGCTGTAGCACTTTTAGATAAGGGAAGCGAGTATGACGGTATATATCTCATCACGGAAGACTCTATATATAACGAGGAGGTAGAAGAGGATATACGAGACATCTACGGAGACTCTCTAAGTGTATTTTCACCGGAAGCTATTGCTGAATCAATCGGCGAGGTCATGGGAACCTTCACTCTGTTCATTTCAAGCATAGCGTTTATCTCTCTCATTGTAGGGGCTGTAGGCATTATAACAACTCTCTACACCTCTGTCATAGAGAGGACACGAGAAGTGGGGTTGCTGAAATCGATTGGGTTTAGTAACCGTATGGTGCTCTTATCATTTTTGATAGAGTCTATGTTGATCGGTGCAATAGGAGGCGTATTAGGTGTAATAGTCGGTATTGGAGGTGCATACATACTTGGCGGAGTTTTAGCATTTGGTCCTGGAAGAGGAGGAGCAGGCAGCATAATACCTGTGTTCCAGTATACGACTCTCATTTATATTTGGCTGATCTCCTTTGGGCTCAGCATTTTTGCGGGGATATATCCCGCTTGGCGAGCATCGAAACTCAGTCCATTAGAAGCATTGAGAAAAGAATAAAGTAACTAAAATTAGGGGAACTCATTGATAGCATGTATGAAACGATTCAGTGTGGTCCTCAGTTTTATACTTGCTGTGACTACCCTGTTCCCTACTAACTTGCTTCTTCCATCTTTTGGAGAGGATTCTGTTACAGTCTCTCCTGGTAACTTCTGCTACACTCTAGGAGAGAACTTTCCTACAGAGGATACAGTTAAACTCAATTATACGAGGAGTGCCATCCTAACTGAGATGAGAGGAGAACTTCTCTTCGAAGTACTATTAACAAATCTCAATCAGAGCGCTATGTATCATAATCCAGGTCAACAGTCCTATAATGAGAAGAGTATCACCAAATCAGTCGCTATCTATGTTCCACCGGAGTTTAATATTGAGGGGGGTGATGCTTCTATCTGGACCAGCTTCACCAACGATTACAATCACATACAATTATCAACCACGCAATCTAATGATCCAATCGCGCCGGAATGGTGGAAGATTTCAATAAATAACTTAAATATTACGCGACAAGATATCCCAGCGCGCGTAGCTGAACGAAGTTTTCACGCAAACTTAACCCAGTATATTCGAGTCTTCAACGTTACCTCACCAACGATCGCTGGACGATACTTCTTCAAAGTTTTCATAACCGTACTTACTCCTTTAGGTTCCGAGACCTTCTCTATTGGATCACATAACTTTCCAACATTAGTTGTAAAGAATGGGTTAAATCCTGCCTATATCTCAGGTGTCATACGGTATGGAGGGGATCCTCTACCTCATCTCTACGGTGCGCCATTAGATTCTACAACACACCCTGACGGGACAATACTGCTTCCCGAAGGATATGGAGGGAGAGTCTATGCGGAAGGGTTAACCAGTGAAGATCAACCGGTGTGGGCTCAAGCATACTTTAACGCCACTGCAGGGGGCAGGTATGCCCTATACGGCTTGGAGGAGGGCACCTATAATATTACAGTAGATGCCGCCGGTTATCGCCGCACAATTATTGAAGCGATCTCTGTTAAACGATGTCAGTCTCTTGAAAATGTTGATATCTACTTGGAAGAGGGGCTTGAAGTCTCAGGAATCGTATTCTCTAAACATGGATATGGAGAAGAACCATGGGGCACCACCTTTAATCTCACCCACCCCTTCACTCCAAGAAATAAGTTTATTTATTTAGAAGTAACGGATCTGGATGAGAATATTTTACTGGAATCTCCGTTAATGCTTCTAGATAAACTTACACTACGGATGAAGCCAAGAGACGAGTTAGATTCTACCGCCTCATCGTATGTTTTCTCGATGAGGTGGGAGTCCTCTTGGGATGGACATATCCCTCAAGATTACGCTAATTATACGGCAGGCATATCTTCAGGTGACTACTATGTGAAAGCTCACGTCACGGGATATGCGCAGATTGAATTTCATGTTATTCATGCGACTAATGATACGTTAAGAGTGAACACGTGGCTTGATCTTATGAAGACTAGTTATTTTGAGGTACAGGTATACTTTATGGATGGATATTCTACATCTTTAGCTCCTACCCCAACAGATGTGGGGGGGTCTTTATATGTTGAAGTGTTGGATCATAAGGGTATAGTAGCAGGCTTCAATGTCTCCTTCATACCAGCTGGGACTCGCAGTTATACGATTCAAGTTCGGGGTTTAGATTTATGGAATCGGTTCGTATCGGAGGGTTCTAAGAGAACGGCTTGGATTAACGCTCATGATCAAGGTCTTCTGCCTGGTACCTATCAAATAAATATGTTATTCACTAATTTTACTGATGCTCTCGCTCTCAATGCGTTACTACTGGCTTCACCTGAACAGAGAATAGTATTCCCTATTCAGACAGATGCGGTGGTCGATGTTTTTTCAGAACGCGCCTTAGAATCAGCTAGTCGAGGCACGTCTCTCTATCTTCAGCTCGATGAATTGATTGGCACAATCGGATATTTCTGTGATTCTGCTACGTCACTAAGTCTACCTCTTTGGAGAGCAGGAGGTTTAGATCTCACTTTATACTCTGTTGATTGGCAGTATCCTCCAGTTGAGCGACCTTGGAGACATCCAGAAGGATCGATACGAATCGATATCTACGACTCAAAAGGGGATCGTATAGGCACGATAAGAACTAGGCAGCCATCACCTCCTCAAACGACGGTAAGAGTCTCCACAGAAGAGTTTTTACTTGGCTTGAAGACTGATCTTTACCGGTTAAAGGTGTATACACCTGGTTATCTGGAAGATCCATGTACTTTTGCTTATGCAGTACCTGTTACTTTGGGAATGGTTACTGACAGCAGATACAATTTGATGCAGGGATCTATCATAGAAACAACTCTGATCTTTAAAACTGAAGGTATCTTCGCTCCAATAGATAATCAGCTACGTTATGTTCGACCTCTAAATAATTTAGATGCGACACCTGCTCGTATAGAATTATTCGATGACGAGGGAGACCTTGTTGCTGCTAACCAAACCTATATTCCCCGGGGATTAGGTCACTTCACCTTTAACCTCTATGGCTTCGATGATTATAGTGGCAATCCAAGAATTTTATGGACGAATTTCTATGATACCACTGATGGATCCCAACAGGACGACGGAGGCATAGGGGAAGGTGCCTATCTTTTACGGGTGACGGTGGCGGGTTACTATCAGAGCAACCTACTAGAAGTCATTATAGACTCTGGTGATACTCCTAAATATCCAATGGTGTCGCCTATTCAGAGTTTAGAACGAATAGGATATCTCAGTGGTGAAGTAGTATGGATGGAATGGTGTGGTGGAAATAGTGAAGCTTTACCGTTATCATGGGCGTCTATAACAGCGTATTCCACCAGCAGTGTCAGCGATGACTTTGAGGAAACGTATACATTCTCTTTAGATGGATTCTATGAGATGTGGCTTATACCCGGCGAATACGACTTCGGGCTATATCACCCGGGACTCAAAACAAAATATCTACGATACGGATTATCTGTAAGTGAGGGATCATCCTCATCTATACAATTCTTCATGAACTGAATAAACGCAGAATACTGATAAATCACCGCTTTGCATGCAATGGGTACGAAACATGGAATACCGTGGTTAAAGTTTTAGGAGTATTCTTCCTTTAGAGTATATTGTTATGGGCCCATCATCTGAGACAACGAAGGCAATACAATCAGTTGAAGCGGATATTTCAGCGGCGCTTCTATGTCTTCCTCCATCCATAGGGGTAAGTTCTATTTTACCTTGATATTTGTCTGGCACTCGTGCCATTAACCGAACAGATGAGGCTCTAGGAGAGCCGTCGTTACTGAGGATTAACGCAAACTCTTGTGTGGCGAGATTGAATAGATGTTTTTCTTGTCTTCCTTTGAGGTCTATGATATTAATTCCACTCAATCTAAATCGGGGAGCATCGGATTGTTTAAGAACTTCTTCATGATCTCCGATGATGATGGTGCCTCCTTTACGATAATTAGACATACGAATCGTGGTGCTTAGTAACTTATGGAGTATTTTACGATCTATGTTCCTCTCCGATGCAAGCTGGTTCATCACTTTTACTGATTTGTCTAGGGGTCTATAGGTCCACTCACCGACTTTACCGGAGAAATAAACTTCAGAGTGTAGGGCTCCATTTGTGAATAGTTTCACGGTCTTTAAGGATCCTAAAGAGACCAATCCATAACCAGGTTTTCCCTTTAACACATCACAATACCCATACATTTCATCGGCGGTGAAGCTGTTCTCCTCAGGAAGTTTTATTACCGCAGGCATAAGTCGAGCATCTTCCAAGATCCCCTCTTTTCCTATGATAAATGTAGATCTAAACCCGTCTACAAGACCAAATAGACTGCGAATAGTTTTCTCAGCTGCAACTATTTTTTCTCGTTTGATTGTGATTCCTACAGAATCTGGAAGGCTTTCACCAAGTATTTTTGCGTCTCCGATGAGGAATCCTGTGGAAACTGGTCGTCTCTCCTCCTCTTTTGATACACATTCATAAACCAACTTGAATATTTCAAGTGCAGAGGCAACGTCTACACCTAAATTTCTGGATAGAGAGTAGATAGGCTCCCAGAAGTCCTTCCATGCTTTAGGGTAATTCTTTACAAAAAGAAAGCTCAGTGATGGTATCATACGTTTATTCAATTTTGTCAAGTGGCATCTCTCTGCTTGCTAGTCATTAGAGTTATATCTACTTTATTCTTATTTATTTTATATTCTTTATAAGGATGGGTAGTACAAGTATTCAATTATATGAATATTCACACGGTCATCTCATTGCCTTTCATAGGGTTCGGCGTATTTACTCTTGTAACGGAATCCTTAGGATACAACATACAGTTCCGAGGACTTCGTATCACTTTTAAAAGAGGAAAAGGTTTATGGGATCCCGTAAATATTTGGATCGTATTTCTATCGGCAGTTGTCTACGGTGGATCTCTTGCTTCTACGGGGGAGATAGCAATTATTGAAGGATATACTTGGATACGACCTGGGAATATGATGGCTCCTCTTTTAGGTTACATTTTTGGACTGCCTGGTTGCATAGGAGTTGGATTAGGAGAACTCTTAACAGATTCTTTTAGTGGGTACTATAGTTGGGGTAGTATTGGAGGTTTTATAGGTAACTTCATCTTGGCGTATATTCCCTACAAAGTACTTAGAGACCCACCATTAAAGCGGTTTAAGGAGATTCTCTCATATTGCTTTTTTGTAGGTATAGGATCCGTTCTGGCGTGCGCATATATCATCGTTGGATTACTTGATATTATTGGATCTTTGGGATATATGCATCCGATTCCTATCCTGGTGGGGGATCCCCCTCCCATTGAGGTTCTAAGCGAGGAGACTCTATGGAATGGGTTCTTTCCATTTATGATCTTGAATAATGTTCCTATGAGTCTCATAGCTGGATTTGTAATTGTTATCTCTTTTAACTATCTCTCGGAGAAAGGGCTATTCTGGAAAGATCGTTTAGGACTATTCGATTCAAGAAGGGGTAAAGAGAAACTTATCGTGTATCTAGTCATAGGTATTCTTCTAAGTTATATGATCTATAACGTCACGTCAATTATGGGAGTGTACGGTAGAATTGGAATATATGAAGGTTACTTAGCGAATATTATAGGTATCCTCTTTTTCATCTTTGGCCTTCTTGGTTTTTCACTGGTCTCGATAGACGTGGTTAAAGGTCGGATATTATCAATTTTGATAGGTAGACGGTCTATCGATGCTCGAGCCTTAGAAGCTTTTATTGCTGCTCGAAGAGAGCTGCTGTTAACAGATGAGCGTCTTCGCGAGAAGACTGGGGAGCGATTGGGAACGATCTTATTCACTAAAATATTACAGCCAAATTTAAGAAGATTACTTCGAAGGTTGAGAATTAAGACTTTTGTTGAGGATTATATAAAGTATATTCTGCTCTATATGATGAACTGTACATGTAAGATAAAGAAGGGATTGAATGAGCGAAGTAGAGTAATCTCTATAGATGAGTGTGTTGTATGTAAAAATATTGAAAGTACTGTTCCTGCATGTTACTTACTTGTAGGATTTATAAAGGGTTTAACAGAAACCTTTGCCGCAAATATGGACAAAGAGAATCTTAAGATACGTGTTCAGGAAACGGAGTGTAAAGCAGTAGGCCAGAAACATTGTAAAATTGAATTAAGTTGGTAGTAAAGGATGCCCAAGTACGGAATGGACGTCAGAGTCATAGGGCTTTTAATCTCCTCAGATCACTCCACGTTTCCTTCATATGAATATACAAGGCTCCAGACGTCTATAGGGAGAAAATGTTCAAAAATCATTTATACAGCGTTATCTGTAGAGGGTTTTAAAGTTAACTTTACTGATACAATATATGCGATAACCAATGAATTGATACGGATTGCAGCGCATATCATGTTTGGAAGCGAACTCCAATTCTCTAATGTGCAGTATCGTGATGAGAAGAATCTCTGCTCTTTAACTATAGGAATTAAGAAATGTCCAATCTGTGAATATATTACGTCGAGAGATCCTGTTTGTCATCTTCTGTCCGGATTCTTTGGAAGACTTATTGAACTCTCCTTTTCACGATTTGCAAATATTATAGTTGATTGTAGAGAGAACTCTTGCATTGCCTGCGGTGATTCTCATTGTGACTTTACTGTGAAGTGGCGGGTTCCCAGAGGCTTACCCACCCCCAAAAAAGAAGATGTAGAGATTCGTATTGATGAAGAGGCTTTAAAGGAGAAAGTGGCTGAACTGGAAAATCTTGATTTCTACAAGAATATAGTGGAGTTTGCTAGAACAAGGCGAGGCGTAAGTGCTAGCTAAATTACATTGAGGATCAAATATATGGGATCTATACTTGTTATTCACTCTTTTCGAGGAGGAACTGGTAAATCAAATATATCAGCAAACCTAGCTTACTGCCTCGCTAGTATGGGAGCACGTGTTGGCATAATCGATATAGATGTTCAATCACCAGGTATACATATTATTCTTGGTTTTAACGAGTCATCCAAGAAATACTGTTTAAATGATTATCTTATGGAGCAATGCTCGATCAAAGAAGCCATGTATGATGTTAGTAAAAGCTTTGATCTACCCGCTGGGAGTATCAATTTGATACCGTCTCGGCTTAATGCAGAGGAAATCGTGAAAATGCTCAAGGAAGGGTTTAGTTTTTCAAGACTCAGTGATGGATTTTCAGAACTTATCGAGAAACTTCGATTAAATATTTTACTTATCGATACTCATCCAGGCGTTGAAGAGGAAACGCTTATAGCGATAGCAATGAGTGACATTCTCCTCATAATTCTTCGACCTGACGAGCAGGATTACCTGGGAACAGCTATCACGTTGGAGATCGCGAAGAGGATGGAGGTTCCGCAGACATTCCTGATTGCGAATAGAGTGCCTCATGAATTTGCTATAGAAGTATTTAGAAAGAATTTAGAGAACTCCTATAACCACCAGGTTATAGGAGTTCTCCCTTTTTCATACGCTCTCATGACCTCACAGAGTAAAGAGTTGTATTGCTATACCTCACCTGACGATCCATTCTCAGTTGAGATGAGAACTATAGCAGAGAAAATACTTGCTTATACAGAATAGAAGTAGAAACTAAATGATTTTATGAATGACGACAATGGGTAACGGATGTTTTAACATATCACATTTTATATTCTGTTATATACTTTTTTAGTGTAAAAATTATTAAAAGAATATACATGATTTGAAGGATTATACACCAAATGGAATAAATTAGGGTATAATTCTGAAAAATCGTTTAATAATGGGTTACATAATGAATATATTTAAACTATACCTTATATATTCTGGATTGGTTAATAAATAAAAAAGAGGTTTGCGTATTGAATCGAAATTATCACGCTTTCATGCTTCTCACACTATTTTTATTATCCTCATTTATTCTTGTTGCGCCAATAAAGGCGCAGAACTATTCATTAACGGTTCAACCTGCTAAGCAGACGATAGCACCTCGTATGTCAACCGCCTATACTATTATTATCACTTCAACTGGCGGATTTGATTTCCCTGTAGAACTCAAAGTAGAAAATGAAGATGACTTGCATAGTTCCATTTCCGTCCTTATTTCTCCAAGTACTGTGACTCCCCCTCCAGACGGTGTAGGCTATGCTATTCTCACCGTTTCAACAACAAGTAGAACTCCAAAACGGGAGCATACCATATTAATATCTGCGAGGGGGGGCGGTTCAACGTATTCGGTATCGGTTATTTTAGATGTAACAAGTAAATCCACATTCGCTATCGATGTTTCCCCCTTCTCTCAAACGATTGGTTTGGGTTTGTCGAAAGAATTTGATGTAACCGTGTCTTCACTAGGAAAATTCGATGATGAAGTTGAATTGAGGGTAGATAGGGCTCCTTTTGGAATCTCCTATGAGTTTATCCCTGACACTGTGGCGCCAACAGAGGGCGGTTCAGTCACAGCTACTTTAAAGATACTTGTTGATGAAGATACTGATCCGTTCATCTATGCCTTGATAGTACGGGGTACGAGTGATGATGACGATGAATTCGCGTTTGCTGTAATTGAGGTTCCTGAAGAAACAGAGTTTGAGTTAACAATAGATCCCACAGAAGAGACTATTATCATAGATGAAACTACTTATCTAACAGTGGAGGCTACGTCGATTGGCGGCTTCAAGTCAGAAATCGATCTTACCTTAGAAGATGTTCCCTCAGGTGTCACCTACTCATTTGATCCCGAATCGGTAAAACCTACACCAACAAAAACCGATTCCTCCACGCTTAAACTCACCGTTTCCACTGCTGCAGTAAAGGGTGACTATGATATTAATGTAAAAGGATCCAGCTTAGGAATTATCAAAAAAGCAATTCTACAGTTAACTATTGAACCAATCGAAACTTCATTGACATGTAGAGTCCTGTTAACGAGTGTGAGGAAGGATGATCCCATAACGGTGTCAGGACAACTTTCTGAAACTTTAGAGGACGCGACAATAAAAATAATATACAGAAGACCTGATGGAACCGAGTTCACTCGAATCGTAAAGACAGATTCTGATGGTTCATACTTGGACGAGCATAAACCAGATTTTACCGGCTTAGCACAGGAGACCTATATCGGAACATGGCAGGTTCGAGCTGAATATGATGGAAATGATGTGTATGATGAGTCTTCGAGTTCACCAGTTAATTTTGACGTAGTTTTCCCTACATTCCTTGAACAATATGGATTAACATGGCTCGTTGACTATGCATTATATGTTTGGATCATCATTGGAATCATAGCTGCACTTATCATATTAGCTGCCTACGCATATAAACGAAAACCTACTCCTCCAGAAGAAAAACCAGCCAAGGCTGGTTTACCAGCTGTGCCAGAAGAGAAGCCTAGCCTAGCTCCTCCAAAAGAGAGAGCCGAGCTTCCTGAAAGGGAACGAGCGGTTGAGCGAATCACTGAGAGACCCTCTGAGAGAATTGTTGAACGGGTTGTTGAACGACCAGTTACAGAAATTAAAAAGGGGAAAAAGGCCCCGTCACTTATCCTACCAAGAAGAAAATGCGCAAATTGTGACAAAGTTATCTCTGCACAAGCTAAATTCTGTGATAACTGTCGAGCACCACAACCTGAAAAGGTAGCGAGGAAATATCAAGCACCACCACTGATCCTTCCACGAGTATACTGTTATAACTGTGGAGCAACCATCTCTGAAAAAGCTAAATTCTGTGACAAATGTAAAGCACCACAGAAAAACTAGCTCCTCTCCCTTTCTTTATTAACTATTTATAACTAGAATTACTTATGGTAGCTGCAGCAATCATAAAATAATTTTCTGTTTTTTTAGTTTGTCAGTATACTGTAATGTTAATATGACAGTATACTACAGTTGTTATCTCTAATAATTAGGCGAGCTGTGTTTAACCTCAGTAAACTCGTAAGTGATAACCAGTGAAGAAGCAGACATCACAGAAGATTATGTGCTTTACGCATTCAAAAGATGTTGACGGTCTTGCATGCGCATCTTTACTGAAACGAGTTTATGACGCTGACATCCAATTACTTGATTATTCTGAGATGCTTGACAATTTAAAGAATCTCTCCACAGCGTATGATCGACTTTACATATGCGATCTCGGCTACTTTCCTTCTCTCGCTTCTGAATTTAAGCGGATCAATTCATCAATGGAAGTATACTATATAGATCACCACCCCTCGACAGGAAAGCATAAACAGGTACTTGAGACGATGGGTGCAACAGTTATTTACTCAGATAATGAGTGTGCAGCAGCGTTAACGTATGATCATCTCAAAAGGAAGTTGCCGTCAGAAGCTCGTCAAATCGCAGCATACGCTATTATCGTAGATTATCCTTCTGATGGGCCCATCACGAAAGGCATCCTACAGGAAGTGGATAAATATTTAACAAGTTTTGAAGCGACTATACTCAGTTATGCGATAACGAGAGGCCATGAAAACATTGACTTTAAACTTCTAATCGTAAATAACCTTGCAAATCTTGTCTATCCCCATACAATTAAAGGGCTCTTGGAAATGGCTGTTGAGGAAGTAGAGAAAACCGTGCACCTCATCGAAACCGTGAAACCTAAAGCAACGCGACTGCGAAACCTTGTCTACATGGAGGTAACAGATGAGAGCACCAGTATCCTAGCAAGTTTACTTATAAAACTCTTTCCAGTACCTATCGGTATAGCATATAAAGAATCTGAAGACGGATCAGAATACTATCTTTCATTTCGAGGACGAGAGGATTGTCGTATGAATCTAGGCACCACCGTTGCAACAACAGCGAGACACCTTGGCGGTATCGGAGGAGGACACCCCCTCGCATCTGGAGCAGCAGTTCCAAAGGAAAAAGTTGGACAATTATTCCATCTCATCGATGAAAAATATGAGTACGATAAAATACAAAATGAAATAAAAATATCATAAAATAATTCTTCAGTGAAACACGTAAAGAACCTCAACGAAAGAAGAATTTACTTTTAAAGTAATAATTAGTACTATACTTTATGGTGATGTATGGTTGGTAAGTGAAGAAGAAGCTCCCAATTTCACGTTACAAGCAGATGACGGTAAAGATGTGTCACTAAGCGATTATCGAGGTAAAAAGGTGATTCTCTATTTTTATCCTAAGGATGACACACCAGGCTGCACCACCGAAGCTAAAGCATTCCGTGATTCCATTGATGAATTTAAGAGTGAAGATATTGTTATACTTGGTGTAAGCAAGGACAGTATTCAGTCTCATCAAAAATTCAAGAAAAAATATGGGTTACCCTTCACACTACTCAGTGATCCTGAAGGAAAAGTTATGAAACTTTATGATGTATGGAAGGAGAAGCATCTCTATGGTAGAACATTTATGGGTACAGAACGATCAACGTTTCTAATAGATGAGAAAGGAATTGTAAAGAAAGTATACAGAAAAGTAAAAGTAAACGGACACGCGCAAACATGCCTCCTAGACTTGACGAGTAACCCAAATAATAAATCATAAGCTAGCATTTCAAAAACCATATCTAATTCACATATTTTAAAACCATCAAAATTTCGTATATTTTCTCTTAAATTATCTTCTCTCGAAGTTTCTATACGTATATGTGAGGTGAGTTAGTATACCTGTTCCACCCGATACTTGGCAAGAACATTGGTTTGAACATAATCAATTAGTAAAATTACGATTCTATAGCGATAATGTTGCCATTTACTTTGATGATGACATGGAAGAATCAGAAGCATCATGGATATATGGTTACATGGATACAATCGCTCTTTACATACAAACTCATTATGGAGATATTCGCTCAGATCGTTTATACGCGATATTTCATAAAGGGAGGTATAGAGGTGGACATCCTGGGTATTATTACTCTCCAATGCACGACTATAGGAATGTTATAGATTGTGGGTATGATGATTGGACGAGAAGAGAAGGATGGGTGTTCGATGCACCTCTTCATGAGGCCGCTCATATAGTTGAGTCGACTGTTCACGGTAAAAGAAATAGCCCTGCGTTTTCACTATGGGGGGATAGTAAGTGGTCAGAGTTCTTTGAATATGGTTTTCATAACGAGACAGGCAACTATACTTACGCCCATAAAAAATATCGTGAATTTATGGCAAAGAGTGATACCTATCCAAGACCTCGTACTCACTGGTTTAGAGATTGGTTTTATCCCTTATATCGTGACTGCAACGAATCATCGGTAATGCGTGATTTCTTTACTCTAGTTAGGCTTTACTGGAATTTTACTCGTAAAGAGATGAATTGGGGAGAATATCTACATTTTATGAATGCGGTAGCTAAGCGAAATCTAAGAAATCTTGCAGTCAATGCTTTTGGTTGGCGACCTCTATGGGAAACTCAACTACTAAAAGCTGTATCTACTTTTCATATAGATCCTACATCGCTCACTCAGAGTACTATCTAGTGAAATGATCACCTGAATTTTATTGGGAGAAGTAACTTGATAAGAAACTTTGAAAAGAATTTAAATGATTAAGAGATAACTAATTCAAAAACTAGTTAAGTTGCACTCTTTTATCTCGATTATAGTAGTTTAGTAGTGGAGGGGTGTTTTAGTGGTTAAGGTGTAAGATAGAACCTGCGCTATTTGTCATAAGATGAATGAACTAGGTTCTAAAACATGTATAGATTGTGGTACTGAGTTCCTCTATAGATCGGTAAGTAGAGATGTAAGTGCAGTAAAAGAGCTAGAAAAAACATATGAGTAGAATCTATGCGGCCATCCTACCTCTAGACAGATATAATCTAACAACCTTGGTTCTGTAGATGTCAGAGTAGGAGAGTAGGTTTAGACACTTATTTTTCCTATTAAAAAAGACTTAGACTAGAATTCAATAAGTTATCCTTTATTAGTCGAGGACTGATTCAGCTAACTCTTTTGCCTTATCAGATGGTAGTTGGTGTTGTAGAGAAAGAATCAGATGAGTTGAGAAATTAGCTTTCCACTGTTTTTTTGTTTTTCCTTTTATGATTTTTCCACAATCTAAAGGACAGGGTACCGCTATACCCTCTTTTGATGTTATCTCCTTGGAGATTATACTTTTTTTATTCATATGTTATTCAAACTCCCTCTATAGATAGAAAAAACGATGTTTTTTGATAACTGGCTTTATAGAAAAATAAATATGATTTCATTTGTAAAAACTATGTTACCTTAAATAGACGGGTAGAGGTACACGCCTTAAATGCAGAAAGATCTGCCTCGGTTATCTTAAGTGGTATTTATATATTGTTTTATAGATTAGTAGTATCTATGAGCGAGTTATATATGACAACTCCCTGTAAGAGATGTCATATAAATAATCATTATGAACGCATGTACTGTTGGTACTGCGGAAACGTGCTTCAAAAAGAAGATTCCTTTAAAAGAGACGATCAAACTGATGTAACAGATCAGGATGACAACATAGAATACTTCGTCTAATAAACTATCTTAGTTATCTGTTAAGGATAGATATTTTTCATGAATATCTGCTTGAATTTAGTATAATTATATTGTATACCCCTATATAATCTTTATATAAAATTCATATAAATAGACTTTATATGCATATATTTTACTACATAATATATTCTTTGTAGCCTTTTTGTTAGATGGGAAGAGAATAAGGGAGAGTGAGCTATGAAAAACCGTCTTTTAGGGTGGTTGGATAGAAGAGAAACATCTCAAACTTTAATGATTGCAAAGGAACAGATGAGAAAGGCTCTTGACACGGTTTATGAGTTAGAGAAGAGTATACAAGAAGCTTCTCAAGGAGATTTTGAAAGCTCAAAGAAGTCGATTGATAGAATATTTGTTATGGAGGAGGAAGTTGATGATTTAAGGAGAGAAGTCTTTCAACGTTTAGCACAGGTTGAGATGAAAATAAGAGATCGGGAAGATCTTTTGCATTTCGTAAAGAGACTTGATGTTATGGCAGATCATGTAAAGGACTCCGCTAGAACCGTTCTCATCTTATCAAAATCAAAAGTGATTCCTTTAACTGTATGGGATAATTTAATACAGATAGCTAAAAATCTTGTAGGTTGCGCTTCGTCCTTACGGATGAGTATTGAAAAATTAGACGATAACATTGAAGAGGCTGAAAAATTCTCATTAGAAGTTGATGAATGGGAGCATAAAGTTGATGATCAAAACCTAAAGGTTAGAATCCTCTTAATTACCGAGTCTACAGTAACAGATGCTGCTACATTGATAACCCTAAGGGATCTCCTGTCATCGATGGAGGAGGTTGCTGATAGCTGTGCTGATACTGCAGATTATATACGGGTTCTTATTGCGGGAGGATTAAGCTAGATTAAGCCTATTGCAATCAGCCTTATTTGATCTATTGTGTTTTCACACCAATCAGCAATACTTTCTACCGCATCTATAAATTGACTGATGAGAACAGCTTCTCCAGGATTTATCTTTTCATAATTCAGGTTTGGATAATAGCTACGTGCCTTCTGGTAGAATCCATCTACTTCCTCTTCAGCTCTTTCCACATGTTCAGCTAGGTTCAAAGCATCTTCTAGATTCTCACTTAGTTTATCAACGCATCTTACAACTAAGTGGACAGACTCTTTTACTTTATCAATCATTTCATAGATGACATCTATTAGCTCAGGGGATAATTTGTTGATAGGAGTTGATACGAGAATCCTCGCTGCTTCTAAGGTCCAATCTGCTATCCAATCAATAGTGCGTACAAATTGGAGGAGATCTTCTCTTTCAGATGAAGGCAATTCACTTTTAGCTACTTCAAGAGATATTTGTCTCCTAAGAGAATCTGCCTCTTTTTCATAATCTGCTATTATATTTACGCTGGACGCAGTTAATTCCTCGTCTCCATTAGCTTTCATTCGAATTGCCTTTGATAACTCCTCAACGGTTCCTAGGGTCAATTCCAAATGTCTTCTAACTAGTTGGATTGTAGTTATTTTCTTTCTTCTATCAAGCCAACCTAATATTTTCTTACTCAACTCTAATCGCCTCTAATAATCCCTCTTTTGGATAAGGATAAACATAAATTCTCTCGGAATCGAGTCGTAAACTCACCTTATCACCTATTTCATATTGCGTCTTCGATTCAATCGTGGCTCGAATAGCCATTAAGTCATCATTCACCAAACGAACTTCATATCTTATGATTCCCCCGATGAATCGAATCCTCTCAATTTCTCCAGCAATAATGTTAACATCACTACCAGAATAATCCTCAATCCTTATGTATTCAGGTCTAACGGCGAGAACGATTCGATCACCAATGGTGAATTGATTCGATTTCGTTTGTATCATCAATCCACCTGGAATCTCAGCAAACATGTCTTTTGTACTGATTTTCATAACGGTTCCATTTAGGAAGTTTGCTTCTCCAATAAAGTTCGCGATGTAAGGCGTCTTAGGTTGCAGATAGAGCTCTTGCGGTGTTCCAACTTGTTCAATGCTTCCTTTCCTCATTACTACTATTTTATCGGATATTGTCATTGCTTCTTCCTGGTCATGAGTGACATGTATAGCTGTTAATCCAAGATCTTCTACCAACTTTCTTAATTCATAACGGAGAATAACCCTGAGTTTAGCATCTAAAGCTCCTAAAGGTTCGTCTAAAAGTAGAAGCTGAGTTCCCGCTGAGAGGGCACGTGCCAATGAAGCCCTTTGCTGCATTCCCCCGCTAAGCTCATTAGGAAAAGCGTCTTCTCTCCCACTGAGCCTTACCATCTCTAGCATCTGCTTCGCTAGTTTTTCAGTATCTTCATTGCTCCATCCCTTCACCGTTGGACCATAGGTAGTATTTCCCCACAGATCCATATGAGGAAACAATGCATAATTTTGAAAGACGAATCCTATTCCACGATCTTCAGGAGGAACATTAGTCACATCCCTCCCATCAATAAGTATTTTTCCTTTATCTGATGCTGTTAAACCAGCGATAAGACGTAAAGTAGTTGTTTTTCCACATCCACTAGCCCCTAGCAAGGTTACGTATTCTTGATCTTTCACCGTTAAACTAACGTTTTTTACCGCTACAACTTTACCATAGGTTTTCGTTACGTTAATCAATTCCACATCTGGCATTTCTTTCTAACCTATCCACTCTTACAGTAGATCATCTGGAGAACCATCTAAATACTAATAATAAAATCAGTGAGATGGCTATTAAATATGTTGAAGCAAATAGAGCCGCGGGTATCGCTAAAGCCTCAACCATATTCACAACCAATGTTGGAACGGTTATATCCCTCCCCATAACGATGAAAGTCGCACCAGTTTCTCCTATTGAATGGGTGAAAGATAAAATCACACCAGCTAAGACTCCCCTCCTTATTAGTGGTAAAGAGATGGTCTCTGCAACATCGTATGGCGTGGCCCCTAGAGTTCTTGCACTATCCTCAAGC
>CAZAXO010000014.1:0-21812 GCA_964489085.1 uncultured Candidatus Bathyarchaeia archaeon | reverse complement strand
CGTCTGAGGTTCCTGTATCAGCATCTATTTTAAATTTATTAGCACATGAAATATTAAATTGGGCTTTAGACAAGAATATTGGTCTCATTATCTCTGCGAGTGGTATAGCCGTTCAAAATAGACTTGAAATTGAAACTCCTGAAGTATATGGAGTCGCATCCACAAATAACGCACGTAGTATTCTCAAGGATGCTAATATATCTTTGCTTGAAGAAGGTTTTATGGTAGGACCTCATGCAGCTATTTTAAAAGAATCTATTCAACGTAGCAAAGATAGTGTTATACTTTTAGCTCAATCACACTATCAATATCCTGATCCTGGTGCTTCTGCCGTAATGATAGGTAGTTTAAATAAATTACTCGATATAAATGTGAATGTAAAAAAACTTTTAGAGCAGGCTGAGGAGATCCGGCTTAAGACAAGAGAAACAATGCAGCGAACATTTAAGAATATGCAGAAGATGCAGAAACTTCAAGAGCAAGAACTTCCACCAATGTATGTATAAAAACGAATTCCAACGATAAAATTGAATCTAAAAGCATGTTGGAGGCATGAGATAAAAGTTGTGGCGTAAATCTCGAATAATTGATGAAATTGAGGAATTTGAAAGTGAAATAGATGAATTATTCGAAGACATAATGTCTAAACAACCGATGTGGAATTACAATGTTGGATGTCTTGAACCTCTAATTCATATAGATGAGCGAGAAGATAAAATCATCGTGACAGTAGACCTTCCCTGCGTCACGAAAGACGATATTACTCTTGATGTAACTCCAACTACACTTAGAATTGAGGCGAAAATGAATCGCACAATACGATACGAACATTGGGGAACAGTACAGCGACGCTGTGACTTCAAAGGATTTAAAAAAGAGATCCCACTCCCCAATGAAGTAGTTCCGGAAGCCACTAACGCCAAGTTTAATAATGGTTACCTCATTGTGGAATTACTCAAAAAGATAACTAGGTTCAAAGTAAATGTAAAATAATACTAAAAAAAGACAACGAAAAACTAAGTCCAGTCTCTCTAAGCATTAATCTATAACATACTAAATTTGATAAGGCACATTTTTTAATCCTCTAACACTTTTAAGAACAAATGGTTTCTTCAGTATCTTTTCAGAGTTTAGTTGATGAGAATTTGAAGGTAAAATCTATGAGAAATAGCTTACCATTTACCTTTGGTGTAACACGATGACAAACAAGAAAACCTTATGGATACTTATCTCATTAATGCTTCTATTTTCAACTTTTCTCTTTTATTCACAAAATTCCTTTCCGTTACGAGCATCGAAAACTAACATAGAATCTAATTACGAAACAAAACTAGCCCCTCATCTCTTGTGGACCTATAAAACAGTAGAAGGTGTAAGGGGGGCCTTCATAACAGAGGATGGAAGATTTGTAACTATTGGAGGTATAGGATTCGTAACTCGTTTAGATGCAGAAACAGGCCAAGTTATTTGGACGCTTGAAAAACCTTATCAAATAAATACTATGGATTCAACAACTGATGGATCTTATACAATAGTTGGTTTAGAGCAGACGAGTATATGGATTATTGGAGAAGAAGGATCAATAGATTGGAGGATCATTTCAGAAGGTCCAGTCATATCTACATCAATTACCACTAATGGCGAAAAAGCAATTTTTGGCACATTCTTGGGTACGCTGTACTTCATCGATCCTATACGTCAGCAACTATCTTCTCTTTACCGACGAGGAGATGCAGTTATTGAAGTAGCTATATCAAATGATGGAACATTAGCTGCTGCTGGATTTTCAGATGACTCACTAGAAGTATTCATCTGGGGAATACCTGAGCCTCTTTGGCATAAAGGTATTGATGGACATCCTAACACTATCTTGTTTTCAACAGATAATGATTTAATTCTTGTTGGATCCAGTCTTGGATTTCTCTATGCATTCAATTTTAAAGATGGGACTCTTCAATGGACATTTCAAGCAAATGCTTCAATAAATTCTATCACATTCACAGATGATGGCTCTAGAATAGCAGCAGGTAGTAACGATGAGTATGTTTACTTACTTGAGAAAACTAATGGTTCAATACAATGGGCTCATAAGACAGATGGAATGGTTAAATCAGTAGTAAGTCCAAAAAATGGGTCCATACTATTAATTGGTGGTTCTGATAAAAAACTTATGATCCTGGATCTTACTACAGGACACGAATTAGGAAATATGACGACCCGTTCTTGGATCAATCACATAGCATCTTCAAAGGATGCCTCTACAATTGCTCTTGGAGCAGGAAAAATTGTGTACGGAGCAACTCTTACTATAGAAACTACTACCACATCCATCGAAACAACGAAAGAATTTGATGATAATGACCAAATAAATATAGGTTATATTATAATTATTATTGCTGCAATAGGATTAATGAGTTATCTGATTATAAAGCGAAATGTGTTTAGAAGGATTTCGAAACTATTTTGACATTGATAGTAAAAAGAAAATTTGTGGAGATCATCGCTGAACACTCACTGGAACAGTATCCTCTAGAAGCTTGTGGAATTCTTATGGGTGAAATGAGGCAAACCATTCGAGTAGTCTTGAAAGTATTTAAAAGCAGAAATACCTTAAATTCACCATCACGATACGAGATTGATCCTGAAGATCAGTTAGCTGCTTTTGAAGAGGCTGAACAAAAGTCACAGGAAATTATTGGATATTATCACAGCCATCCACATTATAGAGCAGAACCATCAAGCATCGACACTGCTATGGCTTTCTATCAAGGAAATTCATATGTCATATACTCCGTATCCACGAGATCTCTTAAATCATTTCTATGGGATGGTGAAACATTTATTCCTGAGGAGATAAAAATCATTTAACAATACTGTATACGAGTCATGCTTCTCGGATTAGAAATTTTTACTTACTGTATAGAGAATTAGTCTTATATACTTAATTTTTTTACTATAAATGTTGCTAGTTATCATCTGTTTCATGTCACTATCTAACAACTTAAATATTATTCCTCAATTTCCGAGCAGACACAATCTTCCTGTCTGCAAGCTCAGGCTTATCTACCTACTCTCCCTAAATAGTCACTTAACTGTTAAGTCTTAACTGTTAAGCGTTACCAGGTAAGGAGACAGCGCCTAATACGTGGACATTGAAACCAAAATTATAGACACGTGGGCAGTCACGTCCCCAAAACCAACATCCACGCACACAAAAAAAACAGTGTTATCTATATCCCCGGTACCTTGGTGCGCACACACACACACACACAAGAAAATAGTAGGAGCTCGCTTCGCTCGCTCAGGGAGTTGGGAGAAGAATATCCAAAATATTCTCTATATAGGTACAATTAACTCTCTTTTTCGCTTGCTAAAAAAATCCATTCTTAAAACAACAAACTTTCATTCTTTCTCTTTTTTAGCTTTGATTTTAAAAAAAGATAATGGAATTTTGATCATTATCATACCTAATATTGCACCTATACCAAAAATAAGAGGGTAAACGACAAAAAAAATGAAGAAAAGGTGTAAAGTGGGATTTACATTCTCATAATCAATATAACTCATGATCATAATACTGGAATATATCGAAATAATAAGACAAATAAAAACACCAATAAGATTGCTAATAAATTCATTTCGTAGTCTTGCAATAATTATGAGTGGAATTTTATTATCAGCAGCTAAAAGATAAATAGAAGTTAGAAAATAAGAGGCAACTATTGCTGTAAATCCGAGAAGAACTCCTTCTAATTCAATTATAGTTTTTAAAATTGTAACAAATAATTCTCCAGAAATAATAGGTGAAATAAGAAAAACACTGAAAAAAATTAACATCATAACAAAAAAAACGAAAATGTTCAATCCATAGGTTTGAAGGAACTTTTCTATATTTTGATGTTTCTTTCTTAATAGAATTTTGTAATAACGATATTTACGAAAGATATTTTTACAGATTGTTCTTAATTTTTTTAAAGAAATTTTGTCTGACAGTTTATTTCTTAATGACAATGAAAATTACCATTTTAAAATTTTATTCTTTTCATATGTTAACCATATTTTGGATAGTAGCAGGTTTTTTATGAATTTTACATCTTGATATATAATTAATAATAACTAAAAACAAGATAAAAAACACAAGAATACAATAATATGACAAGACCATTTTTTAATTTTGGGCCAGCTAATGCTCTAACTAATAAATTACTCAAAAGTTTATCTCGAACTTTATCATCTAAAATTTGGAATACTGATCGTCTATTTGGATCATCTCGATATTCAACTATATCGACATTATTTTTTGTCATTATAGTTAAAAAACGTGCACAGTATAGATATTTTGTAAATGAAAAAATACATGTTGCAACAATAAGTGCTAATAAAGCTATCCTCAGATCAAGAATAAAAAGATACAGATTAATTTGCTTGCTTATGAATATGAAATCTCTATATCCCCTCAATCCTATAAAACTACTAAACATAGCTAATGTAACAGTGAACCAACCAAATATTCGACTAGTATAATGAGTTAACAATCCTATGCGAGAGTTTGTAATTATTTTTTCAAACTCTAGTATTTCCTTTTTATCGAAATGTTCAAGCATATTTTTTCTATCAACCTTGCATTCTGTTAGACATCTATTTTTCTTTTTAAGATACGTATTTAGAAGAAAATAACTAAAAATAATTATTGAACTTGTAATAATCCAAATAATGAGAGATGAAATAGAATAACAAGAATTTTTATTAGATAATAATTTTGATCTCAACTTAAACTAACCTTTAGTTACTTTTAATTTATTATTTATTTTTTGATAAACTTTGAATGATTTAATTTCATTAGCATTTTTATGAAGATTATGTAAGGTACTTCTACTTATATTGAGTTCTTTAGCTTCTTCCTGAGTTAGTTCAAGAATTCGCTTACGTAATTCTAGGTTATCCACTCTTTGTAGATGTATAGAAGGATTATTGAAATCTATAGATTCAGATTTTCCAAGAAAATATCGAGCACATTCTTGTGTCTTATTTAGTATTATAGTATCCCACTTCCACTTCTTACCCTTATACTCAACAGGAGAATTGAACTTATTTTTTAAGAATTCCAGAAAACGCTTCTTCGAATCAACCTCAATTTTATAACTGTAATCATCTCCCATAAAATAGAAATCCTTCATATCCACAATACCAGATTCAAATGCTTCAATTGTCGTTAGATCACAAAGCCATCTAAATGGTTCCTGTAAGTCATATACTAACGATTGTTTAGTCTGAGAACTGCTAAACTCATGTAAGAATCCAATGGAAGGCTCTAAACCTATACTATTAATTGCCTTACGCACTTCTCCCTCCAACACTCCATAGGCATAGTTAAGACACAAGTTAACAGGATCAGTGGCATTGTTCTGGTGAGTCTTCGTCATGCGACCAGTAAAACAGAACGTCTCAGGAATCACTGATTGAATAGCTTTCCAGTATTGAAGTGCTACTCGACCTTCAACAGATTGAATCTGATTAACTGTTTGTGCTTTAGAGAGTTTCAGTGCTTCAGCTTCCACTTTCCTTAGTTGTTTATCAATATCATAACGTTCACTTAGCCACTTCAACACATCCCTTGATCGCTGAATCTTACCCTTCACCAACTCACAGGCAATCGTGAATGATTTCTTAGGATCTTTGCTTGCTTCTATTTGAGCAACTTTCAAATCAGCTTTAACTGGTGTTGGAGGAAGAATTGTAGAGGTTAAATTACCATCATAGTTGAGGATATAGACTGGTATTTTGTTTTGTGAGAGCCAGTGGAAAGCCTTCAATGAGATGTAGCCACTATGACCATCAATGATGATTGAGTCATATGAGATTTTTCGTGGTCTAAATGAATAGGTGGTTTGTTCTTTGAATCCATCTCTGCCGTCTTTAATGATAAGCTCTGATTTGGATTTGATATTATTTACTTTAAGTTGTACTCCATATCCTGAGAGAATAAGAGGATTCAAAAAGTACTTCTCCTCCTTGTTAGTTTATTATAGAAATTTTCTTGAATGCAATCAGTTACTAATTCACTACCAATATGAGAAGTCATAAATTTGATCAATTTCTGAGGATCTATTGCAATAGTGAAAACAAATAAATTGCAATTACCAAAGTACTTGTTTAAACCGTTTTTAAATTCATCGAGATCTATCTTGTTCTTTTTAGGATCATATACGTTTACTGAAAGATGTTTAGTAAGAATTGCATCTTCTATAATATCATTGCACCAGAAAATACTATTACAGAAGTACCTAATTTGTTTGTTAATTAGATTATTAAAGTATTCATGAGACCATTCAGGTGAACTTGAAATATAACAGGCTGCTACATCACCTGCATGCGAAATGTTTCTATTATCCTGTATTTTGCTGGAAAGGAGAGTTTGAACATTCTTATTGATTTCCTTAGAAACTTCAGGTAGATTTTGGTAAGTTGTAACAAATCCTCTATTTACTTCTTCTATCATTCCTAACGCGAGCATATCATTAACATGCTTACGTACTGTTTTTGGAGAGGGCTTATGTTTAAGAAATATTTCTCGTATCTCAGGTCTCTTGTAGGGGAGTCTGAACCATTGATCGCGTTCTTCTATGATTTTATTTAAAATGCCATTTTTATTTAATCGAGGATACGTTTTGATAATATGATAGATAAGCTCATGGTATTCATTATAAATAAATTTTTGATATTTATCCTGTTCACGTTTCATCTGACACCCGCTCTTTATAAACGAGTATTCGAATATTAATATTTACGCACCCGTCTTATAAAGTTTATTAAAAAATAAGGAGGAGTGTGATAGAATAATTGAATAAAACAGTAACAATTAGTCTCCCTCAACAATTGCTCAAACTCATCGATGAAGTACAAGAAATGCGTCAAGACCCAACACGATCAGATACAGTAAGAGTTCTTCTACTTCAAGCACTTGCTTCGATGAGCTTTCTCTCCGAATCTGAGAAGAAAGCTCTAGGTGTACCCTCTATACCATTACAACAAACTAACATCACTCAGGAGGAATCTGAATAGTGGCTAGAATCTATCATTTAACTATTTCAACTAGAGGGTATAATCCAACACAAGGAGCGTTCCAATCATTCGAAATGCATTTTGAAAGTGCCCAAGAAGGAGAGATCATAGATGTGAGGAACTATCTAGCTAAACGGTGTATAGACTATTTTCAAAAACACCTGTACTACTTAACTGGACACTGGTTTCCCAAAGATAAAATCAGAGCCAATTTTGAACGTGAAATACCCACAAGTAAAATCAAAGAAACAATTGGCATAGATTCAAGACGAATAGAGTATGTCGGTCGTGAGTTTACCGCTTATCCACTTAAGACGAGGACGATTGGTTATGCAAAAAGAATATACAAAAGAAGAACGAGTTAAGGAATTAAAGATCGATAAGGATTGCATCGTTCCTCCAGCATGGAAACATGACTATATTTGCCTAGTTATTTTTCCAATCTGCAAAGCATTTGACGTAACAATTATACGAATTAGAAATTGTCTAAGTAGTAAAAAGGGAGAGCATTATTATATTACTATTAAACCTGCAATAGACTCGACTACTGCTAATCGAATACAGTATCTTCTAGGTGATGACGCTAAACGAGTTGCTTTAGGTCAAGCACGTATTAACTCACATCTTCCTAGATGGAACAAGCTTTTCGAAAAGGCAAATAAACGATTGAGAACCCTTTATAGAAAAAAAAGTTGTGTATCAGTTAGAAGATTCAAAAGTCAACGAGATTTTAAGTAGAGGTATACCTTTGAAGATTAGAAGTTCCCTTATCGAAGTTGATGATCTTGTTAAACTTGTGAATCTTGCACTATTAACTGGGAGAGTAAAGAATGGTAAACCTGCTTCTATGCTTCTTATAGCGGATACAGAAACAGGGAAAACACAGATTCTTGAGACATTCATGGATCTGAAATCAGTTATCTGGGTGAATGATCTTTCAGCAAAAGTAATTGTTGATTACATTGCTCCTCAAATCGAGCAGGGCAAAACACATATCCTAATACCTGATTTCATTAAAGTTCTTGCTCATCAAAGAGTTGTAGCACAAAATACAGTGACTATGCTTAATTCAATCATTGAAGAAGGGTTAAAGAATATTCAGTTCTATGGGAGTCAGCGAGAGTTTCAAAAACCTGTTAGATGCGGCATTATAGCAGCGATGACAAAGACAGCATATGTAGTACGCAAGAAATATTGGACAGGTATTGGTTTTGTTGGTCGATGCATACTCGTTAGCTTCTCTTATTCTGAAGAGACGAAAATGAAAATTCATAGTCATATTCGAGAAGGGTTCGCATCAAAGCTTATTGAAGTCATTACGGGTAAACCTAAGATAGTAGATATTCCATCTGATATTGCGTTGAGAGTTGAAGATCTTGCTTTAGCGAGAAATCCATATAGTACAGGATTTCGACTACATAAGCAGTTACGATTCTTAGTTCAAGCTCACGCTTTATACTGTAAACGTACAGAGGTTTTAGAGGAAGATTTTGAAGAAGTACGTCGATTATCGAAGTTTATGAATCTGGATTTCAATAAAGTCTAATCTTTTTTTACTTATTTTAGCATAATCTTTGTACTCTACCTTCATAAAGAAGGGGGATAACAAGATTAAGGTTTGTTATACCCCACCTTTAAATCTTATGACTAAATGAAATAATTAGGATGAATGTCTGTTATATCTTATAGATAAGCAGTTGAAATAACTAAACAAGGATTATTTAGAATGAATAATAGAGGAGTATAATATTTCATAATATATTAAGTCAAGATAAGATAAAATATGTAAAAACTATTAGTAAATATAGATGAATAAATAGCTACCATATTTAAACTAAGAGCAAATATACAATAACAAACAATATGTAACGAGAAATAAGTATCTTATTAACCCATTTCTTATATGAAAAAGATGAAGCTAGCTGCAAAGCATATATCAGGATATATTGGGTTCTGAAAGATATTTCCAAGTGTTTCTAGGTACTATTAGGAGTTACATCTAGTAGTATGAGGACTTATCAGGTTATATTAGGTAATATATGGTTCTGTAGGAATTTATAATTTTAATGTAAAAATGAAAATTGAGGAGTTTAGTATAATAAAAAAACTAAATTGTAATCTCTAGTCAATAGATAACAAATCAAATAACTAGAATTAAATAATCTCTAGATTTTTACTATAACTATAAGTTTATATATCATACATGTTATATAACATTAAGAATACATATGATAGATAACTGGCAATCTCATAGAATCAAAGTTTTAAATTCTCAATTGTTATCAGACGTTCTCAGTACTATTGAATTATTTCACCTTGAAAAAATAGAAGAATATTATATTGTAAAAATTATTGGAAAAGAGGATAAAACAAGAGAGGCAAAACCATTAAGCCAATACAGAATAGCTGAAAAATTGGAGAAAAAATATCCAAGTATTATTAGAGCTTTATCAAAACTTGAAAAAATGGATCTGATAACTAAAGTTAAAAAAAATCCTCGTGCCAATACCTTTTCATGGACTCATAAAGCCGTAGTTCTTTTTCCTGAATTTGCACCATTTAAACCTTTATCTGGAACATATAATACATTATTTGGAGATTGGAAAGAGTGTATCAATCATTTTTCTGATATGGTATCGTGTAATAAAGATGAAGCGGAAGCGATTTTGACTTTTCTTTGCTGGATTAGTAGAAGATTTTTAGGATGGGTTAGAGATGAAATCATTTTTTCTCTTAATCAAAAAGGAGAAGATTTTCCAGTAGTAGAGAATCATAAATATTGGCGTAATCTTGCAATAAAATATCTAATCAAAGAGTATATTCTCTTCATAAGTGAAGATTCAAAAAAATATTTCTCTGAGGCTTTCGAGAATATTTCAAAAGAAGATCTAATGTCGTTAAACCTATTTTTCAATGGCCTTAGGAAAACGTTAAAATCTGGAGAAAAAATGCTATCAATAAAATATCTTGATAACTTGAAATATATAAGTTAAATATAAATTATCTATCAATGGTGTTCTATTTTTGCCGATTCAAAGACCTAGAGAACATGTAATGGAAACAACGAGTGATAAGATATTTTCTAGGCAGGTTCCCGATGAATGGCTTTATAGAAAAATTGAATTAGATTATGGGCTAGATAGGGAAATTGAAATAGCTATAAATGGAAAACTTACGGGTAAAACTCTTTTAATACAGCTAAAGTCTTCGGCAACAATTAGAAAAGAGGATAACTTAGTTAAGTATTCTATTGAAACAAATAAGCTTCAATATTATTTAGAAAGAGATGTACCTGTAATTCTTATTCTAGTAGATATTCAAAAAGAGATATGTTATTGGTTATTTGTACAAGAGTATATTTTTGAAAATTTGAATTCTAAAAAGCTGTTCTGGAGAAAACAGAAGACGGTTACAATAGAAATTCCAATGATGAATATATGGTTTAATTCAATTGAAAAAATTAAGGACATTGCCATTGGTGGAGTATTTTATTTAATTGTAAAAAAATTATCAAATATTAGTACAGAAACGATTTTAAAGTGGAAAAACCCTAAGGAATCTATCGATTTTTGGGAAGATTTCAAGAAACAAATACAATCTAAAGAAAACGAAATTGACTTAGATCTGTCATATAAATATGGGAAAGAAGGTATGGATCAAAAGTCCTTTGACAAGCTCATTACACTTTACAATAATCCTAAAATTACACCTATAAATAAATTAAAAACTATTGATGCTTTAATATCGTATTGTAATCCTACAGATAAATCAGAAAATCATAGATTATTCGAACTTGCCAAAGAAGGGTACCAAATAGCTGTAGAATATGGAAATAAACCATACTCTATATATTTCAACGGTGTTCTATTACAAACTATCTATTTTACAAAAGTGATTGATCTGTCTAATCAATTACTTATTCAGAAGGTTACTCAAAAATCAAAAGGAGGTTATGATTTTCTTGTTGGAATCTCAGTCCAAGAAACATGGTTGACGCTTATAAAGATTGTAAGCGATTTTAGATTGAATATTATTGAAATTGAAAAAGAAAAACAATATGTAATTTATACAGAGCTATTACGTAGATTTGCACTTATGAATTTATTTTTATATAACAGGTTAATTGTTTGGATAGATGAGAAAGAAATTACTGATTTGTTAGTAACTGCTGGAGATCATCTTCAATTATCTTTTATGATAGCAGATTATATGAAATGGGATGAGTTAAAATGTATTACATTTTTGGATATAGCTTTGGTTTATCATTATAGAAATGATACTGATAACAATATTAAATCGCTAAAACAAGCTTTAGTGATTGCTAAAAGAATAGGCCATAAAGGCTTAATTAAAAAAATTGAGAATATAAAAATTTTTTTTAAAAAGCGCGCCCACTTCATAACTGGGCCAAAAGATATTCCTAAATCGACGAAAACAGATTTTGAAAAACTAAAAGATAAGGAAATAGATGAAATTCATAGAAGACTTTTAGAGGCTGGAGGAATTGATATTAATGGAAATGATGAAATGGCAATGCTCGCTAGGATTGGATTAAAAGATCGTAATCCTGAAAGAATATTAAGATATTGCGAAAATCTTCATACTGAAATTGTAAATTATGGTCCTATTTGGAATATGGTAGCACTTAAAACAACAGGCACTAAACTACTCTTTTGTGAAAATAAAGAAAAGTTTCTAGTAGGAAATAAATTAGATGATATTCTAAATGAGTTTAAGAAAGAAAATTGCTCTGGATGCAATTCACATTCCCCTAGGCCAAAAAATTGGAAATGGACTTATCGCTGGCAGAGGGAACGTAGACAACCTGAAAAGATGAAACAGATATTAAAGAAATGTCGTCAATGGTATTGAATTCCTAAGAATATCTGGAGATATTATCATAATTTGGTGAAGTAATAGATGGAAAAAAAGATCATTAGGATGTATGAAGAGATGTATAAGGATTCATTATTTTTCTTTGAAGAAGCAGAAAAGGAAGATTTTAACCAAAGAGATAACTTACTAATTTGGAGAAATCTTCGTGCAGCTATACTTCTCAGCTTTTCTGCTATAGAAGCTTGCATTAATCAATTTATAGATGAATATATTGAAAAAAATCAACATAAGATGGAACAAAAAGATATTGACAAATGGACAGAGAAAGATAAGCATGTTAGTATTCGAGATAAACTGAAAGATGGAATAGAGTTGTATGGTGGGGCTCGCCTAAGCAAGAATCATGAACTTTGGAAGGAATTTAAGGAATTTCAGAGGTTAAGAGATGGTCTAGTTCATTATAAAGGAAAAGATACTACTTATTACTTAACACAAAAATTATTTGATAAAACGAGAATCGGTATAAAAACCACCAGTTCTATTATTAAGGAAATTTATTCACAACATCCAAGTAGAAGTTCTTACCCGAAGACTTTTAATAAAATTCCAGACTATTATAAATGGGTAAAATACTAAATCGTTGAGAACAAGTTTTTTTAGAATTCTTACATCTTCTTTCTAATATCGGTGTGTGTGTATCCCTTGGTGAGGGCACTCGAATTTGAACCGTCGTCCGTCGTCGTCTTTTTGTGTGTGTGTGTGGGTACCTTGGTGCGGGTAATGTAATTTGAACCGTTTTAACTATTGAACAAATCAAAATTATAACTGGCTATTTCACATCAACTAAATTATTTATTATATGCCTCTATATAATCTTACACTAAATTTAGTGTAAAGAAGTCAAGCCGTCTGAAAGCTAGCTAATCGATGCTTAGTCCCATGCATTAGATTCCTAGCTAGCTTTAATTTCTCGGTCTTCGTTTAGCTACTTATAACTATCAACAGAGTCCCTGCTACACAATACGTAGCGTTTAACTAACATACACCTAGCAACCTTAGAAACCCTTTATAAGTGGCCCCCTCACAGTGCAAGTTTTGCAAAAAATAGTAGTTCCGATATTTGATTGTTAGACATCTTGTTTCGCTCAAATAAGAGATCTAATCCTTGAGATCGCACGGTTTTCTTATCTCTTTAGCTATAAAGTAAATAGGGTGTTAACCCTATTTTCTCAAAGGTCTTTGTGATAGAATTAACGATTTTCTTGAAATCCACCTGTTTCTTATGTAATGGTAAATATAGTAGATGTCCTATACATCTACAATCTGACGATCCAAATCCTCGAACGGTTTGTTCAGCTTTAAGGTCCTCTAACAACGTTTGAGTCAAATGGCATTCCGTAATTTCTTCCGTAACGGCAGCTATTGCTGCTTTAACTTTAACCTCTGGATCTGCTGTAAGATAGTCTATGTGCCAAAACTTTTTCTTACTAATGGAACTATGTCGTTTCACACGATTTTGAATTGATGATGATTTTCCAGATCCCTGTCCAATATATACATACATACCCTGATGAAACGTAGTTGATCCAAGTTTTCCAATATCTATCAGAATTTGCTGTGATAGTACCATTAAAATAGCATAGAGACCTTTACTAGTTACCTTCATAACTTTCATTCTTAAACAAGTATATCTAACTTTAAAATTGATAAATCTAAATAAAATAAGCAATACTCTACTGTGTGAAGAACATTGAAAGCATTAATCTTAGCTGGTGGATATGCTACTCGTTTACGACCACTAAGTTGTAATAAACCAAAGCTTCTTTTTCCTTTACTCGGGAAACCACTTTTAAAAAAGAATTTAGAGATGTTAGCTAAGATCGGGGTAACAGAGGTAGTATTGGCATTAAATTATCTTTCAGAAGTCCTTATGGAAGAGATGGGGAGCAGATATGCTGGTATTACATTAAAGTATTCTCATGAGCAGAAGCCTCTTGGAACTGGAGGACCTATAAAGAACGCTTCACAATTTTTTGAAGGAGAAGATATGTTCTTGGCAATGAATGGTGACGTACTGTTTGATGAAGATATAAGGATGGTAATTGAGGCGCATAGGAAAAGTGGTGCTGTAGCTACTTTGACGCTTCGTCATGTTGAGGATACGAGTAGATTTGGGGTTGCTCTTGTTGATAGGGAAGGGTGGATACGAGGTTTTGTTGAAAAACCAAAGCCTGGAGAAGTGGAAAGTACCCTAGTAAATGCTGGTTTCTATGCTTTTTCAAGTCAGATTCTGGAGTATATTCCATCGGGGAGGCAAGTGTCTATTGAAAAGGAAGTATATCCAATCCTTGCTCAAGAAGAAAAGCTACACTCCATTACGTATGAGGGTTACTGGTTCGATATTGGAACCGTTGATGATTTCGTGAATGCAAATCGTTGGTTTTTAAAATCCCTTTCTGATGATAAGATTGTCGTTGATAGTAGTGCAAATATTGAAAGTAATGTCATATTGAAACCTCCAGTAAGTGTAGGTCGTGATGCATCTATAGGTAAACAATCTACTATAGGTCCTTACACCGTTATTGGTAACGGATGCAAGATTGGAAGGGATTCACAGATTTCCAAGTCCATATTATTTGACAACTGTATCATTGGAGAAAAAGTGGAACTCTTTGATGATATAGTTGGTGATAACGTTTCAGTAGGAAATAACTCTAAACTGATGAAAAGGGTTGTAGTAGGATCAGGTGTTACTATAAGAGATAGAATCTCTATTTCCAAGAATGTTTCCATAGACCCAAATAAATCCATTAAGGAGAGTATAACAGAATCAGGTAGTATCATATAGCAGTCTAAATTTATAGCTATCCTCAATCAAGTATATTTAGTATAGGGGTTTTATAATTTGGAAAAAAGACTTTTCGGAACAAATGGAATAAGAGGAGTCTTTAACAAGGAACTTACTCCTGAGATGACGTTACGAGTAGCTTCTTCTATCGGCACGTTCTTTTTGGGGGGACTATTGCTTTTAGCACGAGATGGTAGGTTAAGTAGTCCTCTTCTTAGCCAAGTTGCTGCAGCTGGTTTAATCGATACGGGTTGCACGATATACGATATTGGATTATCTACTACTCCTATGGCACAATATGCAACGAAGGCTTTACATCTTAATGCTGGTGTTATGATCACTGCAAGTCATAATCCTCCTCCCTATAATGGGATCAAAGTAATAGGGAATACTGGTGTAGAGATCAAGCAAAGTGATGAGAAGAAGATTGAGAAGATCTACTTTGATAAGAGTTGGAGTAAAGGAACGTGGCAGAGTTTAGGAGTTAAAATAGATAGACCGAATTTTGTTGAGGAATATGCTCAAGCGGTGATGTCACAAATAGACTGTGATGCTGTAAAAAGAGTTGGTTTGAAAGTAGTCGTGGATCCAGGAAATGGCGCAGGATCAATTACAACTCCCTACATCTTGCGTAAGGTAGGATGTAAAGTCTTTACTATCAACGCAAATGTAGACGGTACATTCCCTGGACGCCCATCTGAGCCTACACTTGATACCCTACAGGGGTTATGTGATGTTGTCAGAGCATTTGGAGCTGACTTAGGTATCGCACATGATGGTGATGGCGACCGTACTATCTTTGTAGATGAACGTGGAGAAGCTCATTGGGGAGATAGAAGCTTCGCATTAGTACTCAAGATGTTCCTTCAAAAGTATCATAATGAGAGTATTGTTACCCCTATCAGTTCAGGTAAAGTGGTTGAGGATATAGCTGCCCAGTATAATGGTAAGATTGTATGGACAGAAGTTGGAAGTACTGTCGTCTCATGGAAGATGATGGAGTTAGGAGCTAAACTTGGCGGTGAAGAGAATGGAGGAATCTTCTATGGACCTCACCTTCCAGTTAGAGATGGCACCATGGCTGCTCTTCTCATAACTGAGATCTTAGCCAAAGCCAAGAGCACGTTATCTCAGTTACTAAATGAACTACCCCAATATTTCACCGTTAAGTCGAAAGTATCTTGTCCGCACGAATTGAAGTCTAAAGTTATGAGTGATATTCTCTCAAGTATACAATCTTCACGACTAGAAACATTAGATGGTGTTAAAGCTTGGTTTGAGGATGGCAGCTGGATTCTTATTCGACCAAGTGGAACTGAACCTATTCTCCGAATATTTGCTGAAGCTTCAACGATGAAGAGGGCTCAAAGCTTAGTTCAAGAGTATGAAGATAAAGTTCTTAAAACAATTAAGATAGTAGGCGTTAAATGATATGACTATTGCTACTATAACAGCTGCAATTATTTCATTTTCCATAGCTGTTATAGTAACGCCAAAAATTGCTACAGTTTTCAAAAAGCATGGAATCACTGGAGTTGATATCCATAAGCCTAAACCTGTTAAGATTCCAGAAATGTGCGGTATAGCAATTGTTTTAGCTACGATTACTACGATGATCCTGTTAACGGTGTTAATTCACTCCTCCTCTGTCAATAAATTAATTGCAATTATTTCTGTAGGATTAATTGCTTGTGCTATTGGTGTTCGAGATGATCTTAAGCATATTCATCCCATGATGAAGCCACTCCTCACAGCATTCGCTGGATTCCCAATTATTCTTTTACAAGTATATACTCCAAGACCCATGATTCCCTTTATTGGAGCAACTAGGCTTACAATGGTCTATTCTCTTTTGGTCTTTGTTAGTGTATCGGTTACCGCTAATTCTGTGAATATGATGGATGTATTTAATGGAGTGATGCCTGCTACATGCGGGATAATCTCCTTTTCTGCTATGCTTGTCTTATTGTTCTTAGGGAGAATAGTAGAAGCGTCTGTAGCTGCATCTTTATTCGGAGCTTTAACTGGTTTCTATCTCTATAATAGGTATCCTGCACGTGTTTTCGCTGGTGATACAGGAAGTCTTTTTGTTGGTGCTATTTTAGGAGCTTTAGCTGTTGTAGGTAGACTGGAAATCTTTATGATTATCGCCTTAATGCCGCATATAATGAATGCTTTTTATAGTCTTTCTTCAGTTGGGCACCTTTTTGAGAGACGTGAGATAGCTTCACGACCTATTCGGATTATTGGAGACGGGACACTAGATGCTTCATTTGATCATCAAGCACCACTCACTTTAGCTAGACTTATCCTTATTCATGGACCATTAGATGAACAATCTGTAACCAAGATTATGATTGTCTTAACACTCGTTTCATCAGCTTTAGCCATTATCACTTTATTCTTTGTGCCTGGTTTGAGGTGATATAATTTTGTGGAAACGACTACTCTCGTTAATAGGTCTATTAATCATAGTATGGCTTTTAATGATGTTTGCAAGTTACATGATTTCTATTTTAGTTATGAATCCTTTCAATTTCATAACTCAGCAAGGACGTATTATAGTGGGAGTATACCGTGTAATTATTGGAGTGACTATCTTTCTGATTTGGTTACTTGTCTGGAAAACTATTACTAAGAAATACTTTGATTTTATTAATGATCGACGGAAAGATGTCTAGTAACTGCATTCGCTAAAATAGTGACGGGATTATCCATCGAAGATAATAACTGGGTAGCTTTTGCAGCCAATTTTTTTCTAGAAGTTTCGTCGTGTAAATAACTATAAATAAAGTTAATAATAGTCTGTGGATCCAATGATCTTTGAACCAGCTCGCTTTTTATAAGGAATAGTTCTACATAAGTAGGAGCAGAAGGATAACAGGAGAGTGTTGGGACTCCTAATAAAGCAGCTTCACAGGTCATTGTTCCACCTGCCCCGATAAAGATCGTTGTATATGTTAATAGACTTGTTACATCGATTACTTTTTGAATAACCTTAACCTTTTTGCTAAATCGTTTTTTATAAAATAGATATTGTTCTCTATATCTAGGTAGTACAAGTATCTCAGCATCTATATTTTTTTTTAGACATTGCTCTATAACCGTGGGAATAGGAGATGATTTGGAAGTCATCATCATATAGGCTGCTTGAATCTCAGACGGTCGAAAGACAATAATAGGCTGTTCGAGAGTGATCTGTAACTCTTCAAGAATCGCTGGATTAGGAGTATGCGTTTTCAACCAGGCTGCAGGATCTAGTGCTTGATAATGAAATATAGAATTATCATCAATACCGTAGCTAATCCAAGCTTTTTTAGGGATGATCCATGGAGAATAAAGGGTTGATGCAAGAGGTATTGTGAGTCTTGAAACCGCTTCAGCATGCGGTGAATCGCTTATGCATAGATGAGGTATAGAGAGTCCAAACGCAACTCGTGCTGCTTCAACTGATGAAAATGAGACGAGCAAATCGATTTCTTTTTTATTAATCATCTTTGCAAGTTTGGTTGTTCTATAGCAACTGTATAATAGTTTTCCTTCTAAGGAATTTCCTCCATGTCTTCCCACTCTTCTTATATCTAAATCTTTCATTTCTGCTAATTCTATTGCTTCTCGATAATTGCGTGATGTGAGAAATAACTTGAATCCTTTCTTTTTGAGATAATCAGCTAATGATCCGAGAAAGAGAATCTGCTTCGGTGTTAGTATATCAAACCATATCTTCATATTTTAAACATCCTTCTCAGCGCGCAATAATTTATACATTTTTCAATGAAAGGTTGATGTTTTGATAACGAATTTGTGGAGATTGTAGTTGCGATGTAGTAATCATATTTATCTTCACTCATTTTTTTATTAAATTCAAGATGATAATACTATTTACTACATTACCGCTTTGAGTCAGTAGATTAGAATATAATGAAAGAACTTTATGTTAACTTGTAAGTTGTAACATAAAAGGTTTAAATAAATTCGAATATGGTGGAAATATAATGAGAAGGATCTGTTATGGTATCATCTATCTCTTTCATGAAATTATCAAGTGATGAGATACAAGCTCTTCTCTGCAGTGGAACAGTAAACGTTGCTGTTGTTGGTTTAGGGTGGATGGGTGTGGCGACAACAGCTCTCTTTTTGGATGTAGGATCTAAAGTTGTTGGTACTGATAAGGATCCAATAACCGTAAATGCTTTATGTGAAGGGAAACCTTCGAGACCTGAACCTGGTACAGCGCCAATATTTGAGAAAGCATTCCGTGAGGGACGTTTATCAGCCACAACTGATAGTAAGAAGGCAGCTTCTCAAAGTGATTTGATAATTTTTGTGGTTCCTACTATGGCCTCAAATGGAGAGGCTGACTATTCAGCGTTGCTTAATGCATCTCATAATGTAGGAATGGGATTACAGGAAGGTAGTTGTATTATTGGTATGAGTACTTGTGCCCCTACAATTACAGAGAGAGAGGTTAAGCCGATATTAGAGAAATATTCAGGATTAAAGGCTGGTTCCGATTTCGTTCTCGCCCACAGTCCTATACGGGCGATGACTGGAAAGGCATTAGAGGATATGAGAAATTATTCACGTGTTGTAGGTACCTATAATCCAGATAACTTGCATATTGTTAAAGCAGTTCTCTCTTCAGTAACTAAAGGTACTATACGATCTATGAGTAGTATCACGGCGGCTGAAGCGTCTAAAATATTTGAGACAGCTTATAGAGATGTAAATATTGCATTAGCTAATGAATTTGCTTTACTTTGTGAACAATTAGGTATCGACTATTATGAGATTATGAAAGCTGCCAATAGTCAGCCGTATTCACATCTTCATAGACCCAGTGCAGGTGTTGGAGGTCATTGTATTCCTGTCTACCCTTATCTTCTCTTAGACTTGGCAAAAGATATGGGAATAAAGTTAAGACTTGTTAAAGAGGCACGGAGAATAAACGAGTTTGCGCCAAAACGAGTTATGCACTTAGCTGCTGCTGCTCTTAGAGAACTCGGGAAACCACTCGCTCGATCGAGAATCGCAATACTCGGCCTATCCTACAGAGAGAATGTGAAAGAATTAAGGTTAAGCCCAACCTTAGACTTGATACCCCTCCTTTTAAAACGGGGAGTGTACATTACTATCTATGACCCTAATTATCAACTTAGTGAAATTAGAAACTTAGGTTATAACATGGAGGTCGCCACTACTATTCAATCCGCTTTAAAAGATGTTCATTGTACGATTATCATGGTTGCTCATGACGAGTTTCGGTCTCTTACACCAGCAGATCTTGCAGCTTATATTGGAGGATCATCAGCTATTATCGATGGACCAGGAATCTTTACACCAATAGATATAAAGCGAGTAGGCCTCGTATACCGTGGTATAGGAAAGGGGGTGGTTTAGTGAAGAAGTTGAACGTTGCTGTAATCGGTGCAGGTTTTTGGGGAAAGAATCATGCTCGAATTTTCTCTCAGCTCCCTAATGTTAATCTGCGGGCAGTATGCGATGTTGATCATCTACGTGCATCCAAATTAGCGGAAGCTTATAAAATACCCTATTACACACAGTTACCTCGTTTATTAGCGGATGATGCTGTGGAAGCTATTACTATATGTACTCCAACAATCACTCATTATAGCATCGCTTTAGAAATCATCAAGAGCAAGAAGCATCTTCTAATAGAAAAGCCTATGACTTCTTCGGTGGAAGAAGCTAATTCGCTAATAAAAGAAGCTGAACAACAAAATCTGAAGCTTTTCGTTGGTTTTATTGAACGTTTTAATCCGGCTGTACAATATGTAAAACAACTTATAGATAATGATGCTCTTGGCAACGTAATTTTGGCAATAGCCCGTAGAGTAAGTAGATGGCCTGAACGCATCGGTGATGTAGGCGTCATAAAAGATTCTGCTATACATGATATCGATGTGCTCCGCTACATCTTTCATGATGTCATCACCACTGTTTACGCAAGTATCGGTTCGTACCAGCATAAATTCGAGGATTGGTCAGAGATTATGCTTCAATTTAAAGATGGTGAAGTAGGATTTATAGATGCAAATTGGTTAACACCACGGAAGATCCGTCGACTCATTATAACTGGAAGCGAAGCAACTGCTACACTCGACTATATAACTCAAGAAGTTACTATTGAAGACTCAAAAAAAGCTATGAAACCGAATGTACAGTGGATAGAACCGTTAAAACTTGAATTACAGAGTTTTACTGAAGCTATTCTAAATGGTGACGAAATAATTTATAAAGGCCCGCTTCCCATCGGTAGAGACGGAGCTAATGCACTAAAAATATGTGAAGCAGCACTTTTATCAAGTAAGAAGAGACAAGCTATCTCAATTAAATAGAAAAATAGTTAAGTTTCCACTTATTTATCGTAAAAATATTGGAAGTGAGTTCCCTGAAAAATGAGTTAATGGACATACTTGCATGTCCCATCTGTAAATATCATCCTCTATCACTCAATATCTTTCATAGATCGAATACTGAAATCTCTGAAGGTACTATATTCTGTTCTAAATGTTTAAGATGGTACCCAATTATTGACGAGATTCCTCACATGTTACCTGATGACCTTAGAAATAACAGGGAGGATATTTCTTTTCTAAAAAAGTGGAAAAAACAAGTATCCAGTACTATACTTGAAAAAGGAAAACCGTTCAACCTCTCAAAATAAATTATACTATAACTTATAAAAAGTTAATAAACAGGTTTATTCTCCATTAAAAATTAGCCCGGATAATAATATTAAGCCCGGTGGAGGAGGTGTACTACCTCCGCCGAATGTAGCGGACAAGCAAGAGCACTATTAAAAACGGCGCTTCTTGAATTGCGGGCTTTGGACCCGTAGACGGGAGTTCGAATCTCCCCCGGGCTACCATCCAGAATATCTGGGGCTATTCTAATAAGTTAGTGACCTAAAAAATCAGTTACATGAATGGTGAGATTTTACTGTCAATTTATCAATATTAATCAATTTATTTAGTTTCTGTAACAATTGTGTTTATCACTTCATAATTTCTTGCGTTGGAGAGTTGTAATCTAACTATAATCC
>CAZAXO010000013.1:0-21961 GCA_964489085.1 uncultured Candidatus Bathyarchaeia archaeon | reverse complement strand
GCTTTACCTTCCTCCTTTATCTCCCATACTCCTCTCGGGGAGTCCTCTTTGAGGTACCCTTTGTCCTTAAGACGTTGCCTAGCACATCGAACATAGTTTTCCCACCTAATCGCCTACCCCCGATCGACAGAGTAACTTAAGTTTATCTTCACATTTTCATTCATCGTCCCAATTAATTTCTTGATATTTCTTGAATGCATCACAACCATTTACATTACCTTTTATTATTGGATCTGGGCAATGGTGAAGACAAGCCTCTATTTCACCAAGAAAATGAAACGAGTTCACATCCTGTTTACTTAAATAAACTTGTCTACCACATGGTAGAGTATAGTTGACAGGTCTTTCAAGTAATAGTTGGATTAGATCACTTGCTTCTCTTTTACTAAGTTGTTTCAAGTCTGTTTTAGATCGAGATTGTAAAAAGTTCTGTATATCCTTAAGGTCCTCTACTCTTGTTGAATCATAATCTGAGAGAATTTTAATATAATCATATTGTCTCTCTGTGATTGCCATAGAAATAAAAATAATAACCCAAATTTAAAAAACTCGTTCGTCGTCAGCTTCGGCCTAGGGTTCTTCATAGGCTCGTCGGAACGACTTCATGCTTAGAAAACTCATTTTTAACCCATGAAGAAAGTAAAAGAATGCCCTCTATGTGGCCAAAAATTCAAGCCCATGACTGAGAGGCTGTGGAGACATAATCTGAGTGTGCATTTAATGGCCTCACTAAAACATAGGTTATCGCTAGAAGAAACAAGGAGAATAGTCGAGCAGCAGGTATTCTAATCCATTTATGTTGATATTCGGCTTCAGAAAACAACATTCAATTAGGTAGTAAAATTAACAAAGAATAATTTGTTTAAGTTCTTAAACATTACTTTGCTTAATCGATTCATACACAACAAATAGTAAAGTAATAATGCCAATTATTGAAAATAAAACTGATATATATATCATTATGTAATTAGTAAAAGTATTTAAGCCATTTGATATTAATAACATTAGTAGACCAATAAAAACTGGTAAAATCATTAAAATTGTACTTTTAAGATAACCTTTTTTAATATATTGAATTAGTTTTATCGTGTTTTGATGTATTTTTAAATTATTCTTTAATCTCTCATTTTGATGTTCGGCTTCTTTATTAGATCTATCTTTAATATCTTCTATATTTTCGTAGTATTCTTGGATGTTTTCATACCTGTTTCTATGCACCTCTTCTACTAGCTTACGATAATATCTTTTTTTAATTCTGTCATTAATTATCTGATTTTCAAAAGCTTCATCCCATCTAGGATTTGTCCATCTAATCATTTGATAAACATAATTTAACGTAGTTTCCTCAAGGTTGATGTTTCTATTCTCTAAACTTTGAATTCTAAAGATTATTACTGCAATGGAAACAGATAAAATCGCTGACATACCCTGAACGATCGATCCATATATAGACGTCTCATCGAGCTCAGTAATATTAGGATACTGATTAAAAGTTAAAATTGAAACAATAACTGTGCAAGCCAACCATACCCATCTTTGATGCGTACTAAACCATTCAAAGGCATCCATAATGTCCATGGTGTATTTATTAAAAACTTCAAGCATTTATTACATCGATCATTTAGATCTATCCGACTTACTTCGCTTCTCTTCGATATATCTCTGTCTTTGCTTCTCGGTGTCACTGGTGGCGGCTTCGGTGGCTAGTTAACTGGTTGAATGGCCGGTGCAGGGCTGGTCGGTGTCATAGGGTCGTTGCCAGGTGCCTCGGGCAGCTGCGTGAAGGGATCTGCGCCCAGGTAGACAGGATTATACCATACGCTAACCTCGCTCTTGTGGCACCATATCCCGTAGCCCTTGAATGTCGGGTCGTTAAGCAGCTCTTTCTCCAGTTTGAACAGTATCTTCCCCGACTTGTCTAGCTCATACCGCTCGACGTTGAACTCGGCGAAGAAGCCCAGGTCGAAAGGTATGAGCCTAAAATTTTATCCTAAAGGAATTCAATATTATATTATATTAATAATGTGCGCGCACATACTACTAACCTACCAACTAAGATCTTATTAAACATACCAAGCCAATACCCTTGGCAATATATAACCTATAAAAATGTATAGCAGTTCTATTAATGTATGAAAAGGGCCTTGGATTCACTGTTTGTCCAACAACCATATGCCTCTCTTATCATTTTTGGGAAAAAAAGATGGGAATTTAGATCCTATGATGCTAAAAAGAGAGGTGAAATTGGTATAATTTCTTCACATCACAATACTATACAATCAAATGATAATACTTTGAATAAAGCAGTTCAGACTTTTCCAAAAGGTGTACTATTAGGTACCGCTGAACTTGTTAATAGTTTTTTTATTACAAATAGGGTTCTTAAGAAATTTATTCGAGATGTTGTTACAATAAGAATACATGGAAATGAAATTACAACCATTGACTCTCCAATAGGTGAACCACTAATTGATGTGGTTAAGGCTTCTGAAAATCAAAATTGGAATAGTTGGGTATGGGAATTTGAAAATATTCACCCATTTGAAGATCTAATTTCAGTCGTTCGTTCTTCACAATCCGTATGGCAAAAGGTTGAATTCTGAATGGATGATATATTCAATAGGCAAACGATTAATTTCCTAAAAACTCAAAATTTTACCCCTACCGGTTATTATTCTTATGATTATGTTACTCATATAACTGGATTTTTTAAATTAGAACATCCCTTTTCTTCTAAAATAAGTTCAATAGTATTCATATTAAACACAGGATTATCAGATACAATACTTGATGGTTTAATAAGCCTATCTCAAGCATATTTAGCAAAGCGAATAATTATTATATCAAAAGGAGATACTGATACATTATCCAAAGATGTGATATTTTCATTAGAAAAAAATAATATAGATTATATTTCAAAAAAACAAATAAAAGAGTATATTAAAGAAAGTGATACTGAATTAAAAGATATTAAATACATATATGAAAAACTTAGCCCTCAATATATTGCCTCGAAACTTGATATGATATCAAAACAAATAGTACCCATTGAGTTTGAAAAATATTTAGGTAAAGATTATCCTGCTTGGCGTTTATTTGAGGACATCGTTTTTTCAATATTTCAGTACGGATTTACTTATAATACTAAAAAACTTGGTCGTGATACATTATTTGAAAGGGAACCCGAAGGTAAAATTATCGTTCCAACTCCAGATTCATATGGAATATTGTACGAATGTAAATCCGCAAAAAATAATTATACAATGAGTTCTGATCATGAGTTAAGATATATTGGATATATTAAAAGTAAGTTAAATGAATTTCAATTTATAGACAATGCTCCTCTACAATATTTGTTAATTATAGCTCCTGATTTCAGCGGGAATCTTGATGCAAGAAGAGATTCAATTTATCGTGAAACTGGGATAATGGTGATATTCATGAGGGCTAGCACATTATCTAAAATAGCTGAAACTATTTTCATACTTCCAAATAACATTAAAAAACTTATTAATGTAAAAGATCTATTTTCGTTGTCCGAGGCGATAGTATCAGAAAAAAATGTTACCCAATGGTTGGCGAAGATATCAGAGTATAAGAGAAGATGGTAGATGGGAACATCAAAAGCAGTTAGAGCTCCTCCGACAAGAAAGTGGAATGCTGTACTTGGTGCTTTAGATGCTCCTATTCGAGATACTGATTTTATAGCTAATGCAACACTCTCTATTGCTATTGGATGTTTATCTAATACCAGTCCCGTGAATGCTCCTTTAATTTTTGGAATGGCAGAAGGTGTAAGATTTCTCTCAGATGTGAATGAATATGGTATAAATGAAGCTACAGAGCGTGGAGCGTTAAGGGTTGTTTCTAATTATCTAATACCAAGTCTTTCTGATGCTTTATGGTCTGAAGTATTGTCTAATGTAGATTCAGAACACGTCAATTCACCTTTTAGTAGGTTGGCGGAAACTGCATTCAAAAAAACTCTTAATCAAATAATGATTAAAGGTGTTGAAGCATATGTGGAGGAATTTTAATGGAAGAAGAAGACGCATTTGCTGAAAGAAATATAAAAGAATTTATTAATAAATATGGTTTAGAAGGATTTTATGAGTTACTGATCAGTAATTACTTATTTGAATTACTTATGTATTATTTACATTCTGAAAGAAATCCCACGTCAAAACAGAATGGTTCTGCCTCATATAAGTTCTATATAGATGGGAGAGAAAGAATAATATCAACACAGGAATTAGAAGATTTTAGTAAAAAACTTAATAATGAATGTAGTAAAATAGCAAAAGTTATAGTTTCAAGATTGGATGAAGAAGATTTATTAAAATCATTACATAAAAAGGGATTATTCAGTCCAAAAATTGTGAAATTAATGGAGGAAACAATTGATAGTATCATAATAAGAGAGTGAATATTATGGAGACAGGGTGCCCTAGTATAAATGTGGTTCTTCACGATCCATTTGTTGGTACTGGTGGTTTCTCTGTTGATAAAGATTGTCTTAATTTGTATTATGAAGGTGAAGAAAAAAATATCGAACTTAATCTTTCTGTAATTGAAGAAGTATTAGGTGGTAAATTAAATCCACTTGTATTGGACATATATAAAATTGCTAATGTGGTTTATGTTATTGATAAAACAGTTGAGAAGACACAGTACCGACCTAGACTTTTTAAAATTCTAATGTCTATTTCCAATAAAATTATATGGGATGCCCAAAAAAGACTTTTAGAAGGAACATTAAATTTTCTTACAGGAGATACTTTCAAATTTTATTTCATTCAAAGTCGAGAGTCTTTTGAACCTTATATGTTTAAATACGCTTCAAGTAAGTGTGTTTCATTATTTAGTGGAGGTTTAGATAGTTTATCTGGTGTAAAATGGTTACTCGATAAAGGAATTGATCCTGTATTAATCAGTCATCCAGGTGGCCCAATAGTCTCAAAAGCTCAATCTGACCTTTACAATAAATTATGCGTCCTATCTGAAAGAGAAATTGATTGGCATCAAATTAATTCAGGTTCAGCTTATGGTGCTGGTTTAAAAGCTAAAACATATACTCAGTTTTCAAGGTCTTTCTTATACCTTACACTAGGTCTTATTATTTCTCTTGAAAAGGGATTTAGAGAATTATACATTTTTGAGAACGGAGTTATTGCCCTGAACATTCCTCTAACCAAGTCGAGAATATATACCAGTACTAGGACTGTGCATCCTAAGTTTATTTCTATGTATCAGACATTGATTTCTGCAATATTTGGTGATTCTGTTCGTATTTTAAATCCGTTCAATACAATGACCAAAGGTGAAGTTGTTTCTATTTTAAAAGATTCAGAATTTGAACAATTAATATCGACTTCTGTCTCTTGTTCTAATATAAGTAAATTGAGATGGGCTGGAGTAAAATTATCTGAAATAAAACATTGTGGTCTATGTTACCCATGTATTATGCGCCAAATAGCGGTTGACTACGCAGGTTTACCAGCGAAAGATGATAATTATTATCAAACTATTTCTGTACCTTTTTCAGAACTTCCTGAAGATTTAAAACAGATAATTTTTGAGATGTTAGATTTCTCACGAAAATTGGATAAATGTAGTTCTTTATATGATGCCTTAATGCAGTTTCCGGAGTTCTATCAAGGAGAATCTGTTGATCCTGATTCACTTTATAAAATGGTCAAACGACAAAACTCTCAATTTATTAATTACTTAAAAAGGAACGCAGATCAAACCTCCTTAAATAAACTTTCATTATAAGATCACTTAATATTACCATCTTTAGATACTCTTTTTCTGTGTCCAGCTGAAGAGCATTACAAACCAAGCATTATTTACTATAAAATTGGAAAATTAAATATTTTAGTTGAGTGAGGTTCTCCTTTTTTAGAAGAGGAGAATTCGGTGGGTAATTTTCCATCTATATCCTCCTAACAATTTATAACTAGCATACATGTGCATAGATTTTAATTACAATAAAACATATTTTAGATCTCATGAGCAGTTCTTATAAAACAGGTCTGAAGAGTGAAGCATTTCAGGCCCTTGAAGAAGTAGATGCATTAGCTAAAGATATTCTATCCGAGGAAAAATATAATGAAGCAAACAAAGTCACAAAATACATCTTAGAGTCGAAGAGGAAAAAGGAATGGGCTCTAGCAAAATTAAAATTAGAGATAGGTAATCAGCCAACACGCCCATTATGGTATTTATGGCCATTATTAGATGGACTACCTACCCATACTAGAGACTGCATACGATACACAGGTGACTACTTAGATCTCTTGACAAAAGAACTCACAAACGAAAAATATGGAGGAAACTCGAGAAAAAGCTCACTTGGTATCAACGCGAGAAGATTAAATAATTATCCTGAGACGCAAGAAATAGCAGAATATCTACAAAGATTCAGTGACTTTATCTACACACCAGGAAAACATGACTTCACGCTACCAGAAAACAGAACTCATCGATTCACATGCCGCGAAGTAGTATACTCTGTTTACATTGCCGCAGAACTAGGGAGAAGAATCTTAGAAATATCTGAAACTGCTAGACAAGCTGTTGATGCTGACGACTGGTATGCCATAGGAGGAAAATGGGGAAGCGGGGAAAGACTATACTTTTATGGACCAAACGGAAGAAATAAAGAATCATGAAAATGAAAAAGTTCAAAGATAGAAGATCTACAATACTTTGTCATGCAATAAGGCATAGTATTTATTTCCTATGATAGTCTCAGGATCAGAACCTGAAGCAATTCTAAGAAAATCATTTCCCTCAAGAACCATTATTTGTTTTCCTTGCGCATTGGCCTTTATTATCTCAAGTTTTGCACCTTCTAGTTCATCTCTTCCGCTTATTCCTTTCCAAGCGATAAAAAAACGTGTATTTGCGTTAGAAACTTTCCCTTTAAAATCTCGAATTTCATCAGAGCCTACTTTCTTATCCCAGTTTTTACACTCGAAAAGTACATAGTGACTAAAATCTCTCCAATACCCAACTTGCCTATTATTTTTAGCAGTTACATCTATCTCCGACGAAGGCCCTCGAACATTGAGCTTAGGATCAGTCAAACCAAGGTCTTGAACAAAGAATAAAATGAAATTCTCTAAAGATTTCTTCTTTTCATCATTAGTACGGGCACTTTCGACTCTACTTATCCATTCAAAATATTGAGATGCTCTATCATATGGTTCACCTAATGATTCATCTCTAACCCTAATCAAACCCGATTTAATTTCACTAACTTGTAGCTCTTCTTCTACTAATTTATCAATAACAGTATCAAACGTTAAAAGTTCTATACCTTCGTGTCGTATTAATTCAGTAGAATCAACATCTAATGGAGTTGGAGAAATAACGATCCCATTATTAATACCCATATCAGAGTAACTTGTTTTAAAATTTTTAATTATTCTAGTTGGGATTTGACCTCCACGGTTTAAAGGCAAAACTGCATATGGATTATTATTAAAATTTGTCACCAGCATTGAACCCGACGCTGATGTAACAATATCAGAATGCCCCATGTAACCTAATCCTTTTACAACATAATTCAAAGTAAATCCATATGACCCCGACATTATATTTCAAAAATTAAATATAATTATCAATATTATAAAATATTCCTCATGCTAAAGTTATGCATGATTATTACAGTGGTTAATCAACATACATTTTTATTTGCAAAATATTGTTTGGGGATTGTTACATTTTTCATTGGAACAAGTTAATCGTTTCATTTGTTGAAGATATGTCAAAAACCCACCACAGTTTTCACAGCTCAAAGCAATTTTTAATTCGTGTACTGATTCAGCGAATCGTCTAACTTCATCAATATGGAGACTATCAGCCAATGGGTTATCATGAGTTAGCAAGTTTCCCATGAAACTGCGTTTTTCTAGTTTATCGAATCTATCGATAATGACTACTCTCTCTGTCTGATCTTTTATGAGTTTATTCATTCTGGCTTTGAGATCATAATAGAAATCATTCACAGTTCCACCCGTGTATGGATCATAGATGATCTTGGTTTTAGTATTATAGCTCATAGTTTTAAGAATATACTCAAGGTATCTTCTAGCTTCTGCGCCAGCACTGTTCTTATCTCCAGCTTCAAGTTTTTGGAGTATGTTTTCCCATCTTGGAATATGATGGGCTACTAATGGTCCTTCGACTTCCGTCCAATCAGTGATCTGATATCTTTGATAGGCTCCATATTTTGAGAGTTGTTCAAACCATATGTTATCATGGGTGGTGATTATTTTCTGGAAATCCTCGAATTTCTCCTCTAGGAGCTTTCCGATGAACTCCCTGTGATTAGAATCTATAGTGGCTACTACATCGTCTAAGATAAGTAAAGAACATCCCTCGTTGAATTTTCTGACAAAAGCCAAGAATATACATAAGCCCAGGGAATCTACGTGGCCTTCGCTGGCGTATGCGCGCGGGTCTACATTCTTTTGATCTGAGAAATCTAATGTGAGTTCAGTGCTTCGTGCTCTGGATAGGTCTAGGTTAATATTTTCATGAACGTCATCTCCGTGTAGTATCGAGTAAAAATCGTTTATGTCCTGAACAATGATATTGTATATTTCTTCGATCTTGTCCCTTTTTGTTTCCATGAATTTTTCGTAAAGTATTTCTGATATTTTCTTTAGTTTATTGTTTCTCTTTTTTTTGGCTTCTAATTCTTTGATTCTCTTATGTGTTGATTTTATTGTGTTTATTTCTCCTACATGTGATAGTAATCGATTTGCCCTGTCTGAATCTCCGATTTCAGATAGCTTATCTTTAAAGTATTGAGAGAGCGACAGGTTTAACTGGTTTAATTCTGATCGTATTTCATCGTATTGTCTTATGTTTATTGTTTCTTCTATTTTTGATACTTTTGACAGTTCTCTATCAAAATCAATTATTTTTTTCCTTATTTTTTTATATTTCTCTACTTTATCTTCTAACTGCACTTCATCTCTAAGGCACTCTACTAGATTATCTATTTGTTCATTAATCCTTTCAAGATGCGTTTGGACCGAACCAGTTAGTGTTCTTATTTTTGATGCGGAGTCGGACAAGTTTCTTAACTGCTTTAGTTTTTCCTCGATTTCAGCTAGTAGATGAGGTGGATCAATGTTTTGGCCGCACAGAGGACAAGTTGTTTGTCCAGATTTTTTGATGATTGAGCTTCCAAGGCGAAGTAAACTTGTTTTCTCTAGGTCATCTATATTAAATTCATCTTGTAATAGTGTCTGTACCTCGTCATTAATTTCTGATAAATCAGTTGATAAGTTGTCAGAGAAAGAGTCTGGGATCAAGCTTTGCATTCCTAAAACGTTTTTTATAATTTCAATTTGGCTTGAGTCTTTTAGATTAGGGATTATTTTTTCAATAGGCTCAGATAGCTCTGAGAGATTTGACAGTGTGAATAGTTCCAGATTTATTCTTTTTTTATTTAAAGCAGGTATGACTTGGTCGATACTTGATATCTCTTCATCAAGTAATGTAGACAGGTCAGTAAAATGTTCACTAATTGATAGAACAGCTTCCCTTTCCCTGGAAATATATTCATCATTAGTGCGTTTGAACTCTAATTCAATATTATCTAAATCATCTATTCCAAGAATGGTTGCTATTGCTTTGAATCGATCCCTCGGTATCGAAACAATATACTTGAGCATTTCTGATCGACGTAGCAGGAATTTTCCCTTACAGGCCCCATTGAAGTATTCTTGGAACTCTTCTGGAATCTCAGGAATGACATCATATTTTCTTGTTAGGTTTTTATTTCCAGGGTTAAACGTTATGGTTACTTCGGAATCTGATAGTTCGTAGTTTTTATGGTTTAGGTACCGTCTTGTGCTTAGTTTTTGGGTTCCAGCGCCTTCGAAAGAGGACAGTTTTCCTGTGAAAAAGAATTCGATTGCGTCAATTATGGAGCTTTTTCCTGACCCGTTATCTCCTTTGATTAAGACATCTCTGTTATTGAAATCAAGCTCTAGAGAAGGAATGCCTCTAACTGCGTTGATTTGCATTGATTTTATCTTAGTCATTTATCGATTCCTCTAATATTTCGATTAATCGCTCTTCAGTAAGTCCAACTGAATTGGTCAGTAATTCCGATACTTGCGCTACAATGGTGTCTGGGATGGTTTTGTCGTCCTCTAGTTTCTTTATGTATTGTTGAAAGATTTGATGCCTAAGACTCATAACATTTAATATGTTCTTCTCTAGTTTTATATTTTATCTGGAGAAAAAAGTGAACATTATAATGTATATGCGCATATGGCTATGGTTGTAAGTTTTTTCTAAGATTATTTATAATAATTTTCTTAAACTAAGTTCACTTATTCTATATTGATTATATTTGAACGCCAAGACTCTCGGACAAGCAATACAAGACGGCAGCATACGTTTCAAACCATGGCTAACCAAGTTTAGCCCAGAAATCTTTGAAGTAGATTTTTCAAACGTGGTAAAAGGTAGAGGTGCAGAGATATACCTTGATCCTGACGAGTTTTTTAAAAACACGTATCTTACCCAGCGAATGAGAGACGTACTAAGCTCTTGCTTAGCTAGAACAGCAAGCCTCAACAATAGAGGCACAATCTATCTAGCAACTGGGTTTGGAGGCGGTAAAAGCCACCTCCTGACACTGTTGTATCACATATTCAACTCGAAGAAGGTTCCCGATACTCAGCTTCTTTCCGAACTTTCTATCTCGAATGTCCATGATACGAAGGTTGTAGCGATTGATGGACATAATCTCAAATATCCACTAGCGGGAAACGATGAACTTGCACCATACCTCAAATCAATAAAAGAACAAACTGTGAAAGCCCTTGAGGCTGAAGGCAAGCCTATTGTCTTTCTAGTTGACGAATTGGTTGTATACCTTGCCAAGATTACGGAGACCCAGAAACGCCAGGAAATGGCCCATTTCCATACCTTACTTTCCTCCGTTAACTCTACAAGAAACTGCGTAATCGTGGTCACTAATCCCAAAGGCGCTAGCGTCTACGGTAAAGATACCGAGACATTAGATGCATTACTAGATCAGACAAGAATATCAACTATTTCAGAGGAAACATCATCTCTTCTAGGTAGAGTAAGTCAGCCAATCGTCCCCGTACAGAAAGAAGACTTTGTATCCATTCTCCGTAAACGACTAATCGATTATATTGACTCAAGCTTGGCATCGGAAGTAGAAAACTATCTTAGTAGACGGCTCTCTATTGATTTCACTGATCATTATCCTTTCCATCCATGTTTGATAGATGTATTATACAATAGGGTTTCACTGTTCGTCGACTTCCAGAAAACACGAGACGCTCTAAAGGTAATAGCTTTAGCAATAAAGGGTATCCTACAGCATCCTGGAAAGGTCGATTTCCATGTTATATCTCCAGCAGATTTGCTCTTCACAGAACCAGACCTAAGGGACCTATTAACAAACGAGAAGGTGTTCGGATATGATCTTGAGCAAGCAGTTACAGAGGATGTGGTACGAGCTGCAAGAGAAGCAGATGGGGACATTTTCGGGCGATATGGTAGAATAGCATCAGCAGTGTACCTCTATTCTCTACATCCAGAGCCTTTGAAACGTGGAGTATCCGTAGAAGAAGTGTACCAATGTCTAACTACAGAAATCTCAGATGAGGATCTGGAAGCTCTTATTCATAAATTCTACAGCGACTACTCCACCTTCATGTGGCTTGAGGGAGGAAAATACCTCTTCAAGTCAAGGCAAAACGTCCCCAACATGATAAAAACACAGGCAAACCAAGCAACAAGACCTGAGATAAAGAAATACGTTGAAAAAACACTGTTCACAACGGTCTTTACCAAGACAAGCGACAGCTATTGTGTCTTCTATCGAGCAGATAACTATACGGCAGCCCCAAACTGTCTGAATGTTACCGTCCCATTGTATTATGAAGATGCAGGAAAGACCGTACAGACTGTTCTAAGTATTAATGCACCGAGAAAGAATGCAGCAATAGTGCTTGTCCCAGATGTTAACCAGCAGGGAACAGTAGAATATTATTCAAAATATGTTCTGGGAGCTGAGCGTGTAAAAAAGGAGGTTAGAGGGGACAAAATACTTCTTGATGAGGCAAAGAAACTTGGCGATCAATATGAAGCTCTTGGCTTACAGTCCTTCAAAGGCATGTATACCTCTGTAAAGTTCCTCCAAAGCACTGCGATACGAGAAACAGCCATCCAGCCTATGACGGGAACAACGATAAAAGAGGCCCTCGTTAACCGACTCCGAGCCATTCAGAAAATAGTCGATGTAAACCACATTAACCCAAAAACCTACCTTGGCCCCTTACTCGGTTCTCGAAAATCTGTCCAAGTTAGAACCTTGTTTGATAACGTTGAGACCATGGCTTCCATTCCATACGCTTCAAGAAACGAACTTAGAAAAATAATATCCCAAGGCGTCTATGAAGGATGTATTGGATTATTTAGGGGAGCCTTACCTGAAGATGGAACACTGACTGGTAAAGAGAAAATCCATCACCGTGACATTGAAATGGTTAACGTGAATGATGGAGACACTGTGTTAACCTCCAATTACGCTCAAGAATTAGTAAAGAAATTGGAGGATTTGAAGAAACCAGAAGACATACCTGTTCATTCCCCTGAACCTCCCAGTGACACACCTGGCGGCGGACTTGGCATTCATCCTTCTATGCCTCCTGTTGAGGAATATGAACGAGACACATTCGTGTGTGATGCTGGAGGATTGCATGGAATCTTGAATGAAAAACTAACAGAGTTATTATTAGGAGGAGTGAACGCCAGGGCTGAAGTTAATTTTAGTGGCGATATTAATGGAAGACTGACTGCTAAGGATGTTGAGGAGATACGTTCAATTGTTGACTTGGCAGACGGGTTATCTAAAGCCTCTAATCTATTAGGTGGAGTAAAGGTAAACGCTACAATCTATAAGAAAAAGGAGAAGAAATAAGAATGAACAACAAGGTATCACTTTCTGGGAAAACCGTTACAAGTACAGCAATATATAATAACTTTAAATATAAACTTGAAGAGACAACTAAGACGCTTCGCCTTGTTGAAGTATTTCTAGGCGATGAAGCAGTTATCGGCGAAGTAAGGGGATGGAAACGTAACATAATTAGAATTATTAATAAATGGTTCAATGACAAAGATGAAAGAGAAAGAGGTTATCGATTATTTCTAGCGATCAAAGTTTTAAACAAAATAAATGAGTCACATAAAACAAATAAATACTTACAAGTAATGAAAGAACTAACTCTAGAAGAATCCATTTTTTGGGTATGGCAATATCATTCCTATAATGATAAAGCAGTAAATGCATTTAGATGCATACACATGAACAATTAAGATTTGATAACTATGAAAGAAAGAAATCTATTAGAAAAAGGAATACCAGTTAAACTACTAAACATAGAAGCAGGAAAAGAAAAATATGCGGTCCCTCCAATAGTTAACTTACATAAATATTCTACAAGAAAACCGCTAATTACTTCAAGAATGGTGGTAGCAGCTGGCATTCTAGGTGAAAGCGATCTAGATAAAGATGAAAATTTTAACGCATTGTTGGGAATAGATCCCAGCTTAAAAGAAAGAGCCTATAAGAATATGCCTAATAATCTTGTTGAAAAAATTCATCAAAAGTACCCTAATAATACAACCATTTTAGATCCATTTGCAGGTACAGGGACGATACCTTTTGAGGCACTAAGACTTGGATTAAATGTAGTAGCAATAGATTACAATCCTGTTGCTTATTTGATAATGAAAGGAACACTAGAATATCCAATAAAATATAATGAAACAATCTTTAGAGATGTTAATAAATACGCGAAAAAAATCTATTCTGAATTAAAAAACGAATTATCTAGATATTATCCAAATCATAATAATGTCAAACCACGCGCATATATACACTCTTGGGCAGTTAAATGTCCAACATGTGGTAATATAACACCCCTTGTTAATAATTGGATATTAGATGAGAAAAGAAAAATAGGGTTAAAATACGAAATAAAAGAAAATAAAGTAATTTATAGCATAAGTAAATACAATTCTATTCAAGAGGGAAATGTTTCGAGAGGTAAAGGAACATGCATTTTCTGTACTTCTTATATATCCAATAATCATATAGTTGAAGATATATCAAAAAATGAAAGAGAGGTATTGCTCGCTGTTTTCTTAGATAATAGAAATTTCCAATTACCAACAACAGAAGATTATAAAGCAATTGAAGATGCTAAAGAATATATACAAGAAAATTTGAAGGAATTAGGAAGATATATACCTACTGAGATTATGTCGGAAGATAAAAGAGCAATTCCTGCAAAAAAATATTTAAAATATTGGTATAGATTATTTAACCCTAGACAATTACTTATCTTATCTAAATTCTCAAAAAAAATAAGAGAATTAATTGAGGAAATAGCAATTAAAGATGAAGAATATGCAACTGCTGTTGGAACCTACCTCTCGATGATTCATTCAAGGTTCTTGATGAAAAACTCCCGATGCACAAGATGGCACAGCGCTAGAACAACAATAGAGGATTTCTTATCTCTTCGTGGGATAAATATGATTTGGGAACACCCAGAGGTGAATCCTTTTATTAAAACATCTGGATCTTTAGAAAATAATATCAATGATGTTTTAAGGGGGTTAAAATTTTCTATTCAGGCTATTAACAATACACCTTTTGAATTAAATAAAAGTCCTAATATTTTAATAAAAAATTCTTCTATTTTATCATGGCAACCAAAATGTAAATTTGATTTTATTATAACTGATCCTCCCTATTACGATGATGTCCCATATCCTGAATTATTTCAATATTTCCAAGTATGGCATAATAAAATTCTAGGTGATCTGCTCGATATCCCAGCAATACCTTCTACAAGTGAAGAATTGAGTGTAAATGAAAAAAGAGATGAAAAAACATTTGAAAACCGCATGTTCCTTGCTTTGAAAAAGCTTCATAGCCTACTCGAAGATGATGGTATCCTCGTTATGTTCTATGCTCATAAAAGCATAGAAGGCTGGAAATTTGTTTTAGAAGCACTTAGAAGAGCTGGTTTTAAAGTTACTTCTACTATAACATTAATGACTGAGAGTGAAGGCAGTATTCTTGCTAGAGGTAAAGCTTCTGTCTTTCATTCGCTGGTGATTACTGCGCGTAAACGCTTAGAAGATAAAACAGCAAATTTGCTTGACATCGAAGAAGACATACGTAAAAAGATCGAGGAACGATACCCTGAATTAGTAGAGATCTATGGCAATGACAGAGTTAATTTAATGGTAGCAGCTTCAGGAATAGTAATTGAAACTATAACAAGCTACTCAGAAATCACCTCATTTACAACGAATACAGCTGATTATGCTATCGAAATGGGTCAAAAATATTTAATCGAGACTTTTGCCCAAAATACATTACACGTTGATAACGTTGATATAAAGACTATGCTTTATACGTGGTTCCGACACTCACCCGTAGACGAAATTCCATACACAGATTTTAACCAGACGCTTAAGGCTTTCGGGACAGCAGAGGAAACCCTTGATGATATTATTAAGACAACAAAAGGAAAAGTAACACTGGTAGATTACATGAATAGAGGTGTTCTGGAAGTTGATGGCATGGAGCCCCTTTTAGCAACAACTATAATCGATGCAGCTCACCTCGCTTTAAGAGCATACACTCGTGGAGGCATAACACAGGCAAAACAAGGAATAGAAAACTCACCCTTCGGAGCAAAACCCATAATAAACACAATAGAAGCCTTAGCAAGAATCTCAGCAACCAAGACAGATTATCAAGAAGGAAAAACATGCTTACAATTCATACGAGACTGGAACGACTTTCACGGAAAACCTCAACCTACAAAACTCCTAGATCACTTTAAATCTGATGAAAAAGAGCAGACCAGGCTCAAATGAGGGACAGGCTTGAGTTCCTATGAGGATTACGCTAAATTCATGGCCACAACAACAGGATATTACCTTGATTACAAATCAAAATACGATCCAATGTCAATCTTCCTCTCATCAAAAATCGACGCAGTCCCCTTCCAGATATACGACTTTCAGAAACTAGTCCAAGAACAAAGAACCAAAGGAAATGTACGAACCCTCATAGCATATGAGACAGGGCTGGGAAAAACAATCCTCGTAGGGATGATAATAAACGAACTAATCACTCAAAGACACCAAGAAACATCACGAAGACCCCAGAGAATACTCATCATAACTCCACCAACCGTACTACCACAATTCCAGGCAGAGATGCAAAACAAATTCGGACTAACCTTCCACCAATTCGACACACAAAACCCAGAGTACCCAGACCAGCTAATCGCCTCAATGGACACCATAAAACTCGAACCATGGTTAACCAACTTCAACCAACAAAACTGGGACATGATAGTCGTAGACGAATACCACCGAATCTCTCCTGACACTTTACGAGGAAAACTCCTCGAAAAACTAACAAGAAAAACAAAACACCTCATAGCACTAACAGCAACCCCACACGACGGCAAAACAGAACGATACGAATACAGAATGAACTTAATCGCACCCACCCCACTAACAATAAGAAGAACAAAACGACAAGCAATCGACATAAACAACAAAAAACTATTCGACCAAATACTTCACGAACTAACCGAAGAGTTCCCAGTAACAGACCACGAACTCGTATTCTACAGCCACGCTGAAGACTATGCACGAGAACGATTCAAAGAATCAGGCGCAGGAGCCCTAGTAGCCATAGTAATAGGAAGAGCAGTATCATCAAGCATCAGAGCAGGACTAAAACTACTAACAAACCGAAGAAACAGACTCATACGGCAAGAATTCGAGGACCAAGAAGACTACATCTTCGAAGATATTCTAGAACGTGTAAATGAAGGAGGAGAACTCTCTGAACAGGAAATCGAAGCCATTCTTGCATCCAGACCAGAATCACTGGAAGCCTTACAAGCAGAACTTTCACTCCTAAGCCCAGTGATAACAGAAGGAGAAACCCTCCTACGCAACATGCCTGTGGACAGCAAAGGACTGCACATACTACAGATGCTAAAGGAAATACATGAACGTGGAGAAAAGACACTCATCTACGCTAACTTTATTGAAACAGTCAACTACCTCAAAGAACTCCTCGAAAACAACGGATACAGAACCCTAATCATCACAGGTGATGTACCCATGAATGAACGAAACCGAATAGTAGAAAGCCTAACCAAAGATACTCGATACACGGTTCTCACTGGCACAGACGCTATGGGCGAATCACTAAACCTTCAAGCAGCAAGCGTGGAACTCAACTATGATGTCCCATGGAGCCCAGTCAGCTATATTCAAAGAGTGGGAAGAATATGGAGATTCGGCCAAAAAAAGAAGCACCTATTCATACATAACTTCTTACCCGCTTTCGATGTCGAACGAAAAGTAATGGAGGTAATGCTACAAAAGATAAAGACGATTAACGAAGAGTTCGGAGAAGTAGGCCTCAGCGTATACGGTAGAGAACTCGGAACCATAGACGCCATAGTTAAACAGGCTTATGGAGGCGAAGACGTTGAACAAACCATAGAAAAAGCCTACCAGGAAACCAGAAAGATAGGACAAGAGATTATGCAGGTTCTCAAGAAAAGCATGACTCTTCCGCAGGTTGTCAACGTTGAGGAGCTTGAACGAAATAACGCAATAAACTTGAAAGACTCGTTCTCTGAAAGAGACCTGCGAATATTCCTAGGATACCTCCGAGAAATTGGACTCGGCTCAGGAAGATTACCCGAGAAAGAATATGATGAAAGCACATACCACGTCAAAAAAGATGATGAATGGATTCGAGTACAATCTCTATCACTACATGATAAAGGCGTTAAGGCAGCAATAGAACAAGCGAAACAAATCAAACAAGAAGAATACAGCCTAGCTTTCAACTACCAGAGAAAAATGACAGGAAAACTAGTAATCTTTGATGTGTTTGTAGATGGTATTTTAATATCTTCGGAACCAGTTTTATCCACTCCAGAAGGTCTATTAACCTACAGGGGTATTCTCCAATTAGCTCCAGATTTTACAGATAAACAATCAGACGCCATCTTCACGCCACACAATGAATACATCAAGAAAACAGGTGAATATTGGCTGGAGTATCGCCAATCAATATGGGATGATGTAAAACAGGCTAAACAGGACGCTCTAATTCAGGAGAACGACGAATATCGTAAAGATTGGCTCAGGAGAGACCTTGAGAACTGGATTAATCAAGAACCAGCCAAAGTTGAGGTAATTCAGCGAGAAAATTTGAAAGAAGTCGAGTTTATCGCTAGATGGTCGGCGGATGCATGGAAAGCAAGACGAGAAGTAGAACTATGTGGAATGGATGAGGCCATACAATACTACTGTGAAAAAGGTTATACTGTCTCAGATGTATCTGCTGAAAATTGTGGATACGATGTACTCTGTAGAAGAAATGACGGGATTTTACGTGTGGAAGTTAAAGGTTTGAGAACTATGCACTATCCTCAGCTTTCCCATAATGAATATCTTGCAGCAGAGTTCTACGGGGATAGTTTTGTACTCTTTGTAGTGAAAATAACAGAGGAAGGTATCAAGAGATATGAGATATTTGATCCCGTAAATAATATCGAGTTCACTGAGATTCTGAGACCCGTCTATGTTGCGAAAGGGTTCGAAAAATACGTCATAGTTTAGATTTGATTTATTGTGTTGGTCGATCCAATATCTCTAGGATAATTATGACGAACTCGAGATATGATGAGACGTTGGTTCTCTTGATTTTAATGACTGCATACATGTAGTTTCATTTTTTTTCCTCCTTTTTTTACCCTTTCCAGACCACACGAAAAATCAAACGTGTTGCTATTCCTACATTTAGTAACAGTGTAAATAAAGAGACATGGAAAACGTCCAGTCTCACCTGGAATCCCTATTGTGTGTGTGGTTGAAGGGGTAAACGATCGATCGATCAATATAAAGAGGATTTGTATTAACTCTGTTTTTCTTCTTCATCTCCTCAAAGACGCTCAGATGTCCAAAAGCCTCTCTGAGACCATTGCCTGTATAAGATCGGGTCTACATTCAACTAGAATTTGGCCAATCCAACATTCCTAAGAAGATGATGATCTCGAGACGATTAGACGTTGATTCTCTGGATCTATTCGAATATCTATCTCTTCTCCAGATGCAAAAGGGAAAAGGCTGTCTCGGGCTACTTCAGTCGGTACATAGATGTAGAACTTGTCGTACAGCTTCCCGCTGGTTTCTGTTGGGCGGTTAGTGAACCTACCTTTACCTTCTAACATAGTGGTGTCCTTATCTGGTATCACAGAGGGTTAACACATCACGTTTTCTGGAACACAAATTGTGTAACAATATTGGTATACCAATATAGTGTCACACTCCATAAACACTAAGAGGTAACTCTCCTGCATCTACGCACAGGCATGGAACTGAAAAAAATCGGAATAATCCTAGCAATTATTACCCTAATGAGCGTCGGGTACCTGAACAGAGGCCTACTTTTACCAGACCTCGGAGTAACATCAGATCAAACAGCTGATGTGACAGAAACAGAGATCGAGCACTCGGTGTTTAATGCAGCAGTTAACGACTCAGATGACGACGATATTACCGAACTTGAAGCTGAGATAGACAGGCTTAACCAAGTCATCGATGAATGTGACAACCAAACAAGGGTACTAGAGGAACAAGTAACAAGCCTCAACGAGGAGAAACAAAGACTCGAATCAGAAACCCGGGCACTAAAAGAAAAACTTGAAGCTGCACAGGTACAGTCGTACCAATATCTAGATACTATAAAGGACCTGGAGAAACAGATCACAGGCCTACAGGACGAAGTAGAACAGCTGGAATCAGAAGCCACTAGTCTTGAAGACGAGATCACACGCCTGAACCACCAGAGGGTCTCCCTAGAGGCACAGATAACAGAGATGGAGGCCGTCATCGATTCCCAGAAAACAGAGATACTAGAGCTCGAGTCTGAGAAAGACAGAATCCTAGACATCGTCGTCACCCAGCACTACGAGTACGTCTACGGGGGTTGGCTCTGGAAAGACAGGTACCAGTGGGACCTGGACATACCGTTAAGCCTCTACTGGACCTACCTGGACAAGCCCAGGCCCAGCCACACGAGCCAGTGGGTAGACATGGCCAACGACCCGGCTGACGACAGGTACATCGACGCCATGGTACGGCAGATAAACTCTGCTGCCATCGAGGAGGGCTTCACGGAGTCCGAGAAGGTGGAGTTCGTCGTCGCCTTCGTCCAGAGCCTGCCCTACACGGAGGACAGGGTCTCGACTCCCTGGAACGAGTATCCCCGATATCCGATAGAGACGCTCTTTGACAGGGGCGGAGACTGCGAGGACACAAGCATACTGGTGGCGGCTCTGCTGGACTGCATGGGCTACGACACCGCCCTCCTGCTCCTGTACAAGGAGAGTCACGCCGCCGTCGGCGTCTCCATATCGGGGGTCAGCGGCAGCTACTACACGGTCGATGGACAGCGCTACTATTACCTGGAGACCACTGGGGAAGGCTTTGATATAGGAAAGATACCCAGCGACTTCACCGAGACCAGCGCCTATGTATACCCACTAAACCCTTAGCGAGGCAAATGATTGAGATATTGACTCAGCGCACAGATAATTTGTAAACGATTGTAGTAGTATGCAAATTATCGAGTATTCAAAATGATTTTAGGATATTACTTAATCATTTACCTTGCCTCGATTAAGCTATGCATAGGTGGCGGAGAAATGTTGAATCGGATTTTTTTTAATCATTGTTATTACCCACTATCTGTAAATATTATCAAAACCAATTATAACCTATGTCACAAATGCATACACCCACTATCGCGGAAAACGTGTTCTACGTTGGCATAAGAGACCGAGATAGACGGCTATTCGACAGCCTCATCCCACTACCCCAGGGAACAACATATAACTCCTACCTAATCAAAGACGAGAAAACGGCGCTAATAGACACGGTGAACCCGGGGTTCGAGCAGGAACTAGAACGAAGAATCACACAAAACCATCCACTGGAGGAACTCGACTATATAATCATGAACCACGCTGAGCCAGACCACGCGGGGGCAATCCCATACCTACTGGATAAAACAACTGCAAAGCTGGTAGTCACCAAGAGAGGGGCAGATGCCGCTAAGGTATACTTCAACGTCCCAGATGATAGAATACAGATAGTGTCAGACAATGACACGTTGAGCCTGGGATCGAAGACACTGAGGTTCATCGACGCACCCATGCTCCACTGGCCCGAGACCATGTTCACCTACCTCGAGGAAGACAAGATACTCTTCCCATGCGACTTCCTCGGACTACACACAGCATACGGCTTCTACGACGACCAGGTACCGGAGCTGCTGGAATACGCTCAAAGGTACTTCGGCGAGATAATGATGCCCTACAGAGGCATGGGGAAACGGGGACTGGACAAGATCAAGAAACTAGATATATCGATGATAGCCCCAAGCCATGGACCCATACATCGAAACCCTCAACCCATCCTAGAGGCATACGAGAAATGGACACAAGGAGAAACCAAAGAAAAAGCCCTCGTCGTTTACGTTACGATGTGGAAATCCACAGAGAAAATGGTCGTGCAGCTCGTAGAAACCCTAGAGAGCGAAGGAATAGAGACGCCAGTTTACAACCTAGCGACGGCTGACGTTGGAGACATAGCTAAAGACCTTGTAGACTCGAGAGCCATAATCTTAGGCACGCCCACGGTCTTGAACAAGATGCACCCTCTCGCCGTGTACGCGGTCCATCTTGTGAAGGTTCTTAACCCTCCTGCAAAATATGCTGTTGCTTTAACAAGTTATGGGTGGGGAAGGGGAGCATTGAAC
>CAZAXO010000012.1:0-22384 GCA_964489085.1 uncultured Candidatus Bathyarchaeia archaeon | reverse complement strand
GACCTTTTGGGACATATTTTACTTGATATAGATAAGCGGGATATATATATAACTTATCCTGACCTAAAACTTGAAAAATAGAGGTTATCAGTATGGGAGAAGACGAAAAGAAAGTTTCGAGACGTAAATATCTGAAGTATGCTGGTGCAATAGTTGTTGTAGGTGCAGTTGCAGGTGCGGGATATGAGGCATATCAGTATAGTAAACCAGCGCCAAGTACAGAAGCAATTCTATTTGGCATGGATTTATGCCTTACTGGAGGGGCCACTGATTTAAGTCTGTACGCCCTCGATGCAGCCCAGTTGTGGGAGGAAAAAATCAATAAAGAGGGGGGCATCTTGGTATCCGAGTATGGTAGAAAGATCCCTGTGAAAATTATATATTACGACAACAAAGGTGAACCAGCGATAAGCGTAAAGAATATGGAGAGACTGTGTACAGCAGATCATGTACATGCTTTAGTTGCAACTCCTCATTCTGCACATGGTATGCCGTCAAGTGTAGTTTCAGAGAAGTACAAAATACCCAGTATCGCAAATATAGGAGGGATGGATGACCTCTTTACAAGAGGCTTCGAGTACTACTTTGGACTTTTCAACTGGTCAGATAATCTCCTACCCGTGGTGAAGGTCCTAGACTTACTACCCTCTGCCGATCGTCCTAAGACTTTTTCTATGCTCGTACAGGATTCGACTTATTGGAATACGGCTTCTGGGGTGACAAGACCAATGTTGGAAACAGATTATAACCTGGAGAATCTGTCCTATGAGACTTTTGCCCCAAATACATCTGACTTTACAGCGTCAGTAATGAAATTGAAACAACTTAACCCAGATGCATTCTTGTTTCAATGTTCAGGGTCCAAAGAGACGTTCTTCATGGCTCAGCAGATGAAAGACGCAAATTGGAAGCCTAAGTACGGCTTTCTTGGGGATGCCCCGTCAAGCAACGATTGGGTTCCAACATTCGAAGAGTGGGGTGATGGATTCGTGGTAATCGGAACATATGACGAGTTCCTACCATGGCCTGGAGTCAAAGAATTCTTTGCAGATTGGGAGGCTAAATATGGTTCACGATCCACTCGCACTAAACCGTGCAATCTGGTTTGGGATTCGTTTACATATGCATCCTTTGAACTATTCAAAGTTGCCATTGAGAAATCAGGTTCCATCAATAACGAAAAAATCAGAGAGGGATTGCTGTCGTTGAAGGATTATATGACCATGATAGGGCCCGTGACATTTGGAGACAAGTATTCAGTTGTTCCAGAAAAACTTCATAATGTCAAATTGCAGCCAAGCGGCTATCTAGTTCAGATACAAAATGGTGAACGTGAGGCCGTCTGGCCAGAAGAGATTGCGACTGCAGACTTTGTATACCCGATGCCGTCTTGATTGGCGCGATCCGTTGATATGGTGAGGGTTCAACAGGATTGGACCCAATACTACTAATCCTCCAACTTTTTTTTGATTCAATACTTTACGCAAGTATGTATATTGTTCTTGGCCTTGGCATCAATTTAATTTGGGGAACAATGAAAGTCATCAATTTTGCCCATGGAGATTTTGTGATATTAGGCTCTTCCTTAACTTACTGGTTGTTTTTTCTTTATGGTATTGACATTCATGCCTCTATACCTATGACTTTTCTTGTTGGCTTCGTAATAGGCTGGATTTATTACAAAGGCATCCTGAGTCGGATAAAGGAGAATGAATTATCCACCTTGATTGTTACTTTTTCGACATCGCTCATCATAGGAAATTCTATAAAAATTTTTCAGGGGGAATTCAAGATGTTACGCTATCCAATAGAACCTTTAGCTTTTTATAATATAACTATACCTGTCTCTCGCATAGTATGGCTAATTGTTTCTGTCAGCCTAGCAGTTGCTTTCTATATCTTTCTCAAAGAAACCTATGTAGGGAAGGCCATACGAGCAGTGGCATTTGATGTAGACACCTCACGTCTAATGGGTATAAACACAGAGTTTCTTTATGGGCTTTGTTGCGCATTGGGAATAGGATTCGCCTTGTTAGCAGGTACGCTCTACGCCTTTGCTTATCCTTTTCATCCATCTTCTGCTGGTCCTCTCAATCTGCTTGCCTTCGTCGTAGTCATTGTGGGCGGTAAAGGAAATTATCTTGGCATGATTTTCGGCGCTATCGCTCTTGGTTTTACCGAAGTGACCATCGGATATCTCTGGGGCCCCTTGTTCCAATTATTTGCAGCATTCCTCCTCATTAGTATCGCTATAATGATAGGGCGATGGAGAGGAGGAGCACTAAGTGATCGATCCGTGGAGGTATGACAAATCAAAAAAAATGACGAGAAAGAAAATCACCGGTTGGCATTACTTGTTCTCATATCCTTTTTCATAATGTTGATCCCCCTCCCATTTATAACTTCGGGATATGTTGTGAGTCTAGCGTCTCTTGTACTTGTCTACATTGTTTTGGCGCAGTCTTACAATGTGTTTACGGGATGGACAAGATATGTGTCTTTCGGGCATCATGGATTTATAGGCATCGGAGCATACGTGTCAGCAATTTCTATAGTAAAATTCGGCGCACCTATATTCTTAGGATCTATTTTTGGAGGAATTAGCGCCATGGCTATCTCGATTCCGTTGAGTTATTCGACCTTAAGATTCATAAGAGGAGCTTATTTCTCTATATTGAGCTTTTGCCTAGCGCTCGTAGCACAGCTTACGGTGTACATGTTTCCGACTATAACGGGAGCTGGAACAGGGTATGTCCTCAAACCAATAGACTATAGTAAAGAATACTATTTTGCAGGGCTAATAACCACTTTCATACTTGCTTTTATCATACTAAGAATTAGAAGAACTCCTTTCTATCTTGCGGCGGTCGCTGTTAAGGAAGATGAATTCGCCGCTGGGGGCATGGGGAATAACACATTCAAATGCAAAATGGTAGCTCTCATGATAAGCAGCATCTTCCCAGGGTTGGTGGGGGGTTCATGGGCATGGTACATGACAATGATAGAACCTATAGGCGCATTTGATGTTGTCTGGACCGTGAACAGCATGATTATGATACTTCTAGGGGGTATTGGCACCTTTGTAGGTCCGATAATCGGCGCAATTGGATTGGTATTGTTGTGGGAAGTGCTTAATACTTGGACGCCATTGCTTTATTTAGTTGCAGTTGGCATAATTATTATCGTCATCATATCCTTTTTCCCACAAGGAATTTATGGATTTCTGAAGAAATACTTTCCGAACATATTCTAACTAAAAATGTAGGTGACTAGCACATGTTGGAGATACAAGACATTTCAAAGAAATTTGGGGGTAATATTGCGGTTAGGAACGTGAGCATTGACGTAGCACGTGGAGAAATATTGGGAATCATAGGCCCCAACGGTGCCGGTAAGACTACACTACTTAACATAATTAGTGGAGTCTATAGAACTGATACTGGAAATATATATCTCAATGATGAACTTATCAGCAATTTGAATGACTACGAAATAACCAGACGAGGTGTGGGTAGAACCTATCAGATTACGAGACTTTTTGAAAATATGACTCTTGTTGAGAATCTCTTGGTTCCGTTTGCTTGGACTTTTACATGGAGTCGTGAGAGGGAGCAGGATTTAAGGAAAAAAGCTGTAGATACGCTAGAAATATTTGACATTGCCAGACTTAAAGATGAATTGGCCATGCATCTGTCCGGAGGTCAGCAGAAGCTGGTGGAGCTCGCGAGAGTCACAATGATGGATTCCGACCTTATGTTGCTGGATGAGCCTTTTTATGGTATACATCCTACCCTGAAGAAAAGAACAATTGATTATATCAAGAAGTCGAACGAGACGAAGGACAAGACATTTATAGTAATAAGCCATGATGTGGGCTCAATTATGGGCTTGTGCAGAGAGGTAGTTGTCATGGTAGCAGGTGAATTGATTGCAAAAGGAAAACCAGAAGTGATTCGGAATAATGATGAAGTTATAAAGGCTTACTTGGGGACGTAAACATGTCTGTTGAAACAAAGGATCTATTTGTATCTTATCGTCGTGATTTGGAGATTCTGCACGGAATCTCCATATTGGCAGATAAAGGGACTATAGTGTGCGTGATAGGACCTAATGGGTCAGGGAAATCAACTCTTTTGAAAACAATATACGGTTATCTAAAACCAAGGAGAGGGAATGTGTCTTTCAATGGTGAAGATATCACAGGCATCCAGCCTCACAGTCTACCGTCTAGGGGCATGTGCTTCATACCTCAGCATCATACCATCTTTGCTTTGCATACTGTTGAAGAGAACTTGCAGTTAGGGACCTATTCTTTTAGAAAAGACAAAGCAAGAGTCACAGAGTCCATTGATGCGTTCTATGAAAGACTCCCATTCATGAAGGAAAAGAGGAAAGACATGGCTGGAAAGCTAAGCGGAGGTCAACAGAGGATGTTGGAGATTGGCAGAGCACTAATGACAAATCCAAGGGCTATCTTAATAGATGAACCTACCGCTGGCCTAGCACCGATGGTGGCAGAAGAAATATACACACTCTTGGCTGATCTAAGAAAAGAAAGAATAACCATGATAATTGTAGAACAGAATGTGAGAAAAGGAGTGGCGGCAAGCGACTATGTCTACGTTCTGAAGGACGGTCGAGTTGATCTAAGCGGCTCCAAGCAGCAATTTGACAAAGAACTTTCGACATTCATAAGAGATTGGTTAGTATAATAGGGCGCATGATTATTTTTCATACTCCGACAAGAAATGCCATCACTTTATTAGGATTACGGACAAAGAATGCTAGCCCATTTACTGAAGGGCAGGGATAACGTACTCGGCGAACAATTTAAGGTTCTAATTCGGTTGCATCTGGAAAATTCTATGAGAAATATGATACGCCCATTTTGGCATAATCCTTAATTTTTCAATACATTGTTTTGTTGTCCCTTCTATGCGCTGTTGGGTACCTCTCTGGAGAAGCGAAGAAGCCGCTGCAGCTGAAGTCGTCTGATGTCAAGCGGTTATTCAAAGGTGCGCTGTGGAAGTTTGGTTTGCGCAAGGAGAAGAAACGCCGGCATGAGTTCTCCATCCATTCGATCAGAAAGTTTTTCAAGACACGGGCAGAGCAGGTGATGAAGCCTATTAATGTGGAGACCTTGATGGGTCATTCAACGGGTATTTCAGATCATTATTATCGTCCGACCGAGAAAGAGTTTTTAGAGGATTATCTTAAGGCTGTTCCCTTACTGACGATTTCCGAGGTGGAAGAGATAAAACGTGAATCTCAGCTTTCTCGTCAGGAGTTGGAGGAGCGGCTCCTAGCTAGCTCGAGTCGCTCCTCTATTATTCCTAACGAAACTTTCTGCTGGTCTATCGAGATCGTCATTTTCGGAGAAAGAAGAGTATTTCTTATTGATCCTAGACAGTTTTGATACTCATTTTCATACTTCGATACCCAAACTAAGTAGTCTTCCAAGCTTCTATGTGCAGCGAATAGAAGTAGATTATGTCGACCTTGAGTTACTTGATAGATTAAGGTTATATGCGGATCGTTCAATAATCTCTTTGTGATTTCCTGTAGTCTTCGCTTTATTTCTACCATTGAAACGGTTAGAATGAATCCTGGTGGTACAAAGAAGTTGGGGAACCTGCATATTGGAGGTGATATAAGTCTATGTTGCAGCATCTGTTCTATTCGTTTTCTCAAGGTGACTCTGTGTACTCCTAATTGCTTGGATATGAAAGTCTCATTAACCTTTATCCCTACACCATTCACCAAACAAGTTAAAACATCGATAGCTAATCTATCCAATTGATAGTTATATACTACAAATTTTTCCTGCTTCGCTACTTCTCTCTGGATTATCTTGATAGGAGCTGATGATTCGTATTTGAGAATTAATTTATTCGAATAATAGTATGGAGTAGAGGGGATTCTATAGACTGGACCCAATTCCTCTCTTTCAGGTATTCTCCTCTCTTCGACTAATTTACTGTGCCAATTCATATATTCTTCAGCACTTTTATGAAATTCGAAGATCATCGTATTATAATCGTCTTCTCTGATTTTGAAGGCTGCGAATATGTGTTTATCACCTTTTAACCACTCTGTAATTTTTTCATCGTCAGGTAGATCGGCGAATACAGTTACTAGTAGTGGGTACTCTTTAAAGAGCGCGAGGAATGGGTAGATCGGCCTATCTATTATTCCTTTCAGTTGAAGTTCTCTTACTCGATCGCGTATAGTGTTTCGATGATGGTTTAGGTTTCTTGATAGTTGTCTGAGATTAATATCAAGTCCTGTTCCGGTGCATATTCTCTTTAAGATTTCGAGGTTTAACTTATCTGACAGTAAATCTGGCATAAATTAGACTCATTTTTTGGATTATTTTAGTATTATGTAGGTGGTAGAAATGACTTTTTGGACATATTTTACCTAACAGAAATGTAAGTATGATATATATTTGCCTTGGAATTATACTAAGCTCACACGTGGTATGTTCCTTCAGGTTCTTAGAGTATAATAGGAGATTCTTTTCTTGAAGAAGATATATGCGATAGAAAAATACTGTATGGGATGCGGTCTCTGTAAAGTTTACTGTCTCGTACAGCACTCTCGATCTAAAGATATCATCAAAGCCTACAAGAAGGAAACGTCGAAACCATTAAGTCGTATCAATATTGAGATCTTCGGTTCGCTCTCACTTGCGCTCCAGTGCAGACACTGTATTGAGGCTCCATGCGTCGATGTGTGCCTTACTGGAGCGATGACTATAGATGATGATACGGGAGCAGTAATGCATGATGAGAAGAAATGTATAGGATGCTGGACGTGCGTAATGGTGTGTCCAACTGGAGTCATTAACCTTGACCTAGAGAATCATAAAGTTGTTAAATGCGATTTATTCGGCCTTTCCAAGATGCCAGTTTGCGTAGAAAATTGCCCCAATCAAGCCTTGATATATAAGGAGGAAATACATTGAAGACGGATTATCTCATTATAGGCGTCACAGCTTGGAGCTGAATCAATTTGGCTTCTGTTCCATGGAAACTCACCCGCTTATATTCTTTGGAGATAAAATTCACCAGACTAGAGATATCGTATCCACGTTGAATCGCTTTATAACAGGCCAAACAACTCTCTTTGCCACCACTCCACGATGCAATGTAGCTCATTAAATGTTTTCCCTCAGACTTTCAAGTATTTCATAAACGTCTCATTCATGAGATTCTAGGCGTGAAGGTTTCCATTGCTTAGATGACAACTGTGTTGATACAGAAATTAATCGACGGTCTTTAATCTTAATTTTTGAGGTTGTAATTCTTTCCCTTTAAATACCTTGACTTGTGGCGGCCATTCAGTAAATTCGAAATAGGTGTTATATTTTTTAGAATCCTTTACCCAGCTTCCAGTATTGGCGATTCTATCCTCGGGAAATATCCCCGGTCTGTGCGTATGGCCATAAACAATAAACTCATCTTTCTTCACTTTCTTGAATGTCTTTCTTATGCATTGAACTATTTCTTCAACTATACCGTATGCCCTCATTCTTAATTTGGTTTCAGGTGGTTGATATAAGTTATCTATCACCTTATCCAGCTCTTCTTTAGTTATTTTCAGTTTTTTGGGGTGAATTACATCCCAAATATTCGATTTCTTTACTCCAATATCATCAGATAATGTCCAGCACATTACTTCTAGTAAGGTGGGATATGCAATCATCTGTAAAGGATCGCATTGAAAACCGTGCAAGAAGAATAGCTTATAACCTAACTTTCTTAAGCTAAGTGACGATCTAAAGCGAAAGGGATAAACGTATCTTTTTAATTCTCTCATGTGGAAATCATGATTCCCAATGACATAATGGACCTTACATCTCATTTGGATTTTCCGTAGTTTTTCAATATAACTTGATAATTCAAATCCTAAGCCAACCACATCCCTTCTCCATAGGTCAATAAAATCTCCAACAATCACTATATGTGTAATGTCTTCACGAGATTCAAGATATTCTAAAAAATCCTTGAAAGATTCTGAATCAGATTCCTCATATCCTAAATGAACATCAGAAAAAGCTATTATCGTCATAATATTCAAGATATAATATAGCCGATAAGAATAAAGCATTTATGATATGAAGATTTAGACTACCCCATCATATCATTAAACGACCGGTTAAGTCCTTCACCCAATAAAGCTACGAGTGCTACATTAATGTTTCATGACGACTCTTCCGTCAGCGCGCGCGAAAAACAGGCAATAATTCTAGACTTAGAGAAAAGGTTTTGGCTAATAATAACCAGAGAAATAGCAAAAAAAGAAATGCGAAGTTTAAAGCGAAAAAAATAAACAATCAGCATGGGTACTATATATTTCTATTTTCGGAAAGGCGCGCACGCTTTACTTCTCAATCTTTGTTTTTAAACTTATTTCTCTAACCAATTGTTGACCATTTCTTCAACCTTATTGACATCACACACTTTTAAAAAATCATATTCACCTGCGTCTTTCAAGATTCTGTTACTTTCTTTTTGAAAAAATTGATCATGTGTAACTAAAACACAACATCCCAATACTCTTGCTAATGCTAAATGCATTGCATCTGAAGAATGAATATTAGATTTTTCAACTATATCTTTAATATCGCTCCAAACGTCAGCAGTGATATTCATAAATTCAATGAAGTCATTAGTAGCTAGCTATCGAAAGGTTGACCGTGCTCGAAGATGGAGTCTATTCTCTTTGTTGAGACAGAGGCTTTCCATTATACCGTTTATTTCTATGAATTGAAGCCGGGTAAACTTGACCTTTTTTTCAGTTGTGACGGCTACCGCCCTATTTATGTCCTCTTCTCACTTCTTATTCCTAAAATTCTTCAAAGATGCACCCGTACAATTAAATAATTCAAGTCAAACTATCATCAATAAGAGTAGACTTCTCCATACGGTCTGTAAGTTCTAGGCGTCAATTTGTAAAACCTTTCACTGAGTAATTTGACAGGAACATGCTTAAAATAATCACAGAAGTCCATAATTAACTTGGATAGGATGGGTTCTTCCTTTGTTTCTATTGATGTAATATTGACGTTCTCGCCAACAATTCTTGGTTTATATGGGAGGAATATTATCCCTCCATGCATACCGACTCCAACGAATTTAGGTTTCCACTCTATCTGATTCTGATTTAAACCTAAAGCGACGATAACGCCTCCCGCCATATATTCACCTAGAAAATCTCCTGGAATGCCTCCTATGATAATGGCAGGTCTAGTTGACCTATATTCTTTCATGTGAATTCCCATCCTATAACCAGCATTTCCCTTGACAAATATCCTGCCCCCCCTCATAGAATACCCAAGTATATCCCCTGCCGAGCCGTGGACTATGATCTCGCCTTTATTCATTGTATTACCACAACCATCTTGCACGTTTCCCCAAACTCTTATTCTCTGATTATCTAATAGAAATCCAAGATCGTTTCCTGATACTCCATGGATATCGATTAGTATAGGATTCTTTAAACCTGCTCCAATGTACCTCTGTCCATAAACGTTTTCAATCTTAACTCTTACTTCTGAATGGGACACATTATCTAAATTCTTTAATATACTATTGAGTTGTCTGAAAGTTAATCCATTCGCATCGACTTTTACGACCCCATTACCTTGAAAGCGTTTCTCCAGTAAAGCTATTGCTTTTATTTGTGAAGTCTTCGCGGTCATATTATTCTCCCACCGATTTTATGTCTAAGATTTCAAGCTCCTTATCAGAGAGAGAAACCCCTCTAAGCATCAAACGGTTTCCACGCAGACTCTCAATAGCATTAATACCCATGCCTCCCATCATCTCTTTTATCTCGAAACTCCACCCACACAAAAGATTGACTAGTCTCTGGGAGGCGATCTCCGGGTTTATCCTCTTAGATATCCAGGGGTCTGTGGTAGCTATGCCCCATGGACATTTACCTGTATAACACTTCTGGCAGACCGTACAGCCGATCGCCACCAATGCTGCGGTGGCAACATAAATGGCGTCGGCTCCAAGAGCAATGGCTTTGACGACGTCGGCGCTGCTTCTTATCCCCCCTCCAATGATGATCGAGGCTTTATGACGTATACCCTCATCCCTCAATCTCTGATCGACAGAAGCGATGGCAAACTCGATAGGTATGCCTACATTATCTCGAATAATCTTAGGGGCTGCACCCGTAGCCCCCACTACACCATCCAAGGCTATTATATCTGCTCCAGCCCTGACCATCCCGCTGGCTATCGCCGCTGTATTATGCACCGCAGCTATCTTAACTGATACAGGTTTACTATAACTGGTAGCTTCTTTGATAGCATAGATCAATTGGGAAAGATCTTCAATAGAATAAACATCGTGTTGGGGGGCGGGGGAGAGGGCGTCCGCACCTGTAGGGATCATTCGCGTCCGAGCTATGCTCTGTGATACTTTTTCTCCAGGTAGATGACCTCCAATGCCAGGCTTTGCACCTTGACCAATCTTAATCTCGATCGCAGCGACGACATCCAAGTATTTTTGGTGTACACCGAACCTTCCCGATGCCACTTGGGCAATCGCGTTCTTTCCATACTTATAGAGCCTTCGGTCTAAGCCTCCCTCCCCCGTGTTGAAGTAGGTTCCAACCTCACTTGCCGCTTTCGCTAACGATAAGTGTACATTAAAGTTGACAGCGCCGTAGGAGATGGCTGAGAACATTATAGGGGTCTCAAGCTTTAATTGCGGAGCTATCTCAGTCTTTAATGAGAATCCATCAAAGCTCTCTTTTACCTCCAATCTTTCTGGTTTTTCTCCTAGATATGTGGTCAACTCCATGGGTTCCCTCAATGGATCTATTGAAGGATTCGTGACCTGGCTGGCGTTTAAAAGTAGTCTATCCCAGAACCGAAGGTTAGGCTTGTCACACCCCATTCCTGTTAATATTATGCCGCTGCTTTCAGCTTGCCGCTTAATATCAAGAATTGTGTCATGAGGCCAGTTATAATTTTCTTTGTAACTAAGAGGGTTTTTGATTATCTTGATAGCTCCAGTTGGGCAAAGGGAAGTGCATCTTTGGCAGTTTACACAGTTCTCATCATCACTTTTAACGTTATCCCCCTCTTCGTCGTAGCTGTGCGTCTCATATGTACACTGGTTGACGCATACCTTACAGCGTATGCATAAGTCTCCATTCCTCTGGACCATGTATTCTGACGGAGAATATTTCATACTAGAACCTCCTCAACTCTTTTAACCAGTCTTGCAACGACTGGCTCACCGCCTCTCGGATTCCATGACTTCTCTAGTTTAGGGGAGATCGCCCTGATAGCAGCTTCCTCAGAGGAGAGAAATATCATAGACCCTTTAATTCCCGCCGTTAAGGGTCGAAGTTTCACTCTATCGACAAGACCTATCATTTCACCGTGGTGAGCGACTATAACCGTAAATGGTCCATTCATCATGAGGCCTCCGTAACTCTGTCTTAGAGCCCTATGGAGCATTCTTTTCTTCGGCTGCATCTCCTCAATCTCAACCCAAAAATATGGGGCGAGAATCTTTGCGACAACTTCTATGGGGAGCCTTTGCCTCCTCATGAGGAGATCAAAAGTGTAGGCTAGGACTTCCGTATCTGTTTGCATAGTACAGTTATAACAGAACATTTCAAGCCATCTTTGATTAGCACCATAAGATGAGAGCTCCCCGTTGTGGATGACACTCCAATCTAATATATTGAAGGGGTGAGCTCCACCCCACCATCCTGGAGTGTTAGTGGGGAATCTGGTATGGGCGATCCACATGTATCCTTCATAGGTCTCAAGTTTATAATACTCGGCTATGTCCTCAGGATAACCGACCCCCTTAAAGACGGCCATATCTTTCCCACTTGAAAGGACGAAGGAACCACCAATATTCCTGTTAATCTTCATGACGTTTTCAATGACGTAATCGTCGTTAGGGATATGTGTCATATCAGGAGGTATTACAAAATAGCGGTGTATGTCAGGGGGATTTATCACAAAACCACTTCGACACGATACCTCCTCTTGATATTGGATCTGAAAATTATCTTTCATCAATTCTTCAGTTTTCAATCTATCCTCTTGAGAGAGGTACATTATGTGTAGGGCGTAGCAGTTCTTATGTTCAGGGTACAAGCCATATACTGCGAAGCCAGCTCCTAAGCCATTTCCTCTAAAATGCATGTTCTTCATCGCCTGCAAAGGCTTCTCAGAGGAGAATCGACGGCCCTCAACATCCATCATCCCGAATAGCCCACAAGCATCATGCACCTTATCGTCCCCATAGGGATTCTCGAGACTTGAAACGTCCATGGAAGCTAAACCCTCAATATCTCTTCCCTCATACGCTTTGGGAGATTGATCAAGCCTAGGTCTTCTCTGATCAGTGGCTTCCTAAAACGTCTAAGCTGCTCCCCTTTTCTCATCAGGTAGAAGATAATACCTGATCTCTGAATATCGTTTATGAAGATCATGCCGATGAGGTGATCCTCCCTGAAGACGATCTTCTTATAAACACCGCTCTTCTTATCATGAAACCTGTAGACTTGGACCTCTTCTTTTCTATCCAGATTAGGGATGCCCATCGACACTGTAGGAGTCTTAAAATATCTTAGACTACACATCATCGTTGCACCCTCGTACCTTTTATCTTGACCGGAAATGTTCATGCCAGCCACCCTTCCAGTCAATCTGGCCACAGGCCAGAGTTGAAGCGATCTATTCTCTCTGAGTACAAAATCATAGGTCTCAGCAGCGTCTCCACAGGCATAGATATCCGGAATGCTTGTCTGCATGTAATCGTCAACGATTACTCCTCTATTGACCTTTAATCCTGAATCTTTAATCAAACCCGTTTCTGGTATAACCCCGATGGTTATTAAAACTAATTCGCATTTAATTACGAATCCGTCATCAAGAATCACGCCAGATACTAGATCCCGGTCTTTATTCGGGATAATCTCCACAACAGTATGTTCGGTCACTACGTCTGCACCAGCTCCCCTGACTTCATTCTCGAAAATTTTTGATGCCGTCTTGTCAAGGATCTGACTTAAGATCCTCTCCTTTAACTCTACGATAGTGACTTTCTTACCCTTCTTAACTAAAGACTCTGTGACGCTGACGCCTATTAATCCAGCCCCGATTACCACTATTCTATTCACTTTCTCTAAAAGTTTTGAGAGTTTTTGGGCATCTTCTATCTTCGTGAAGGTATAGACGCCTCCATATTCAAGCCCCTCTATCTTAGGGATAAAAAGCCTCCCCCCTGTTGCTATTAAAAGCTTATCGTAATGGAGCTCTCGTCCATCCTCAAGTTCCACCACGTGAGCTTTAGGGTCGACTCTTATCGCTGAAACTCCAAAGACTCTTTCTACCTTCTTACGATCCCAGAAATCTGATCCTTTATACGAGAGTCGCTTCAAATTGACTTCTTCGGATAAAAGCTCTGATATCATAGGCCTAGAATAGGGAACATATGGTTCTTCTGAGATGACGCAGATACTATTCGTACGATCTCTCTTCCTTATCGATTCAACTGCTGCGACTGAGGCAGCTGAACCGCCGATGATCATATAATTCAAGATGTACTACTCCGATCCTCGAAAACCAAAGCTTCATTTGGGCAGTTTGTCACGCATATAGGTTCACCTTCAGAAATGCACATATCACATTTTGCGATAACTTTCCTATGGTTGAAATCTGCAATCAATGCCCCTATTGGGCATACCATTATACAAGACCAACAACCAATACACTTTGTTTCATCAGATAATACCGTCCCTGTTGATTCATCAATACTTAATGCGCCACTTAAACATGCATCAATGCATAGAGGGTCTTCACAATGCCTACACTGAACGGTGAATGAGATTGGTCGTAAAACTTCTAACCTGATCATGCTCTGCGGTTGTGGATACTCTTTAAAAGCTTTGATGAGATCTTTAGACTTTGATTTTCTCACTTTACAATAGACTTCACATAATCCGCAGCCTATACAGCTCTCTTCAATGGAGTAGATTCTTTTCATTTGATTGAGAACGCCTCTTAAGATAGGTGTCCGCTGGAAACTTCATAAGAAATATGTTACATATATATCATGATTACAAATTTTAAGCCTTTTTTTTATGAGAAATGATAGTTTTAGCCATTAATAATATTTAAATATTATAAAATTTTTATTAAATAATGGAAAAATTGCTAAATAATCGATTGAACCTCGAGATCCTATTAAAAATCTGCTCTGGAGACGGTCTAGATTTAAATCTAAGAAAATTATCTAAAGTCTTGGGAAAGCATAGAGAGACTGTAAGGAAAAGGGTCAGTGAATTACTTCATAAAGAAATAATCGACAGACCGATATATCCATTCACAGAACTTTTTCGAGAGTATCCAATATTTGTTACAGCCTATGCGGACTTTCCTGACGATGAGGATATTAGAGAATGGATCAGATTCGATAAAAATATCTTCGCCGCCTTTCGTGTCAGAGAAGGAGATTATAATATGATGCTTTTCGAGTTTCATAAAAGCTTAGATGACTATCTTAGCTGGAGAAAAAACCTGACAGCTCAAAAGGTCATTCCAGAAAGGGGGGGGAGGATCCCATCCAATGTTTTATACATTTCAAACAAGATGATTAAAAAGTATGATCCAAACTCAGCCAAAGATCTGATAGTTCAAGAATTCAAAGAAAAAGGAAGGATCACCCTAAACGACTATCCCCTAGATAAATTATCCGTGAAACTTATAGAGAATCTCCTGTCAGGTGTGGGTATCAAACTCAACGAGAATAAGATCTCTAAAGATCTTGGCTATCACAGAGCTACAATAAAAAAAAGAATCAATAACATGCTAGAAGGAAGCTTCATTCTAGAGCCCTTATGTAGATTCCCCGCGTTCTTCATTCCACCAGACTTTTTATTAGTATTTTCGATGATTGAGATTAAGCGGCATTTCGAAAAATTCATTGATGATATTCGGAAAGATCCACATGTTAACTTAGCATATCAAATAAGCCAAGGAAGATATAATCTATTATTGTTCGAGGCTCATCGTAGCATAGAGAGCTACCTCATGTGGGAAGACTACTATTCAAATCAATATTCTGGCTGTCTTGGATCAATTAAAAATAATTATCTCTCACCCAGAATGACTATCTCCATTGACCAACAGAAGGTATCATTAGGTGCTATAGAAGATCGTCTAATCAAACTCCAATCATAATAGAGCTAGCTAGCTTGAGTTGGAATTCATGACTTATCTACTTGTAATTACTACAACTATCTAGTTTAGTAGCTGGGAGTTCAGATAAGTTAAGGCGGGCCGCGGGGATACTAACCATCGATAACGCATGGGTTTAACTATCTTACAAAGTTCTTTGATAGCTTTTGTACCTTTAGAATCCTTTTTCTGTTTTTCATAATGTAGCTAGCTTGTATATGTCAATGATTTAATTTCTTGTTTTTATTAGTTACGATGTGATATCGTCCCCACGAAAATCTTTTGATTACTCCTTTTTTAATTGCGGTTTTAAGTTTAGAGTAGAAATGATAATATGAAGGTTTTCCCAGCCGTTCAACTAATATTTTAGTTGATACTATTTCATCTTGATGTTTAAACGCTTTCAGAATATCTGAATAGACTTGTATTTTCTTCTTCCCAAACATTGACGTCCGGTATATATTTGATTGTTTGTTCTTCTTTAATCGAAAATGTAAATCTGTACGCATTCTCTTACGATAGTTTTCTTTGACTTTTCGTTTTAGTCGTTCATAGAAGTCGGGATGGGTAGCTCGATACTTCCGAAGATAGTTTCTCAAATATATTCTTACACTAGTTCTTCTACCAGCTAGTCTACACCTACTATCGGTTAAGTTCAGTTGAGTTGCTATTACTTTATAGGTTAAGCCTTCATTTTTTAATGATAGTATTTGATTATCTAATTCCTTTACTCTAGAATCTAGATGTCTTGCCATTGCTATATTCTCATACTATTATATTTTTTTAAAAAAAGGGAAGTTTAATCGGTTTTATTATTGACTTATTCTACAGGTATCTCTTTATAGGCCATTTCAACGTCTATGCCTTGACCACGTCTATACGCTTTGTATCCATAGTACATTAGTACACCGCTAAGATAGGTTGCGATAAAGAATGCTACACTTGCTGGATCAAATAGGAAGAAGCGGGGGTCCCCTAAGAATAATACAGAACAGATGATTGAGTAGATTACCCATACCGCACCACAGATTGAGATTAAAGGAATTGAGCCGATAATATGTTTACTCGTTGGTGATCCTTTGAAGAGATCTTTTCTTACCTTTGGAAGAATCGTTCCAGCTAAGCCTGATCCAGCGTATCCGATTATACCGACAAGTGAAACGAGAGTAGCGAAACGCATTGCAGCAGGATGAGAGAATACCCAAGACCATATTAATGCTAGTACAAAGATAACTAGTACCGCAACGTACGGTGTTCTTGTTTTCGGATGTACTTTGCCTATACTTTCAGGAAAGACTCTGTCAAATGATAATGCAAGCATATATCGAGAAACTGCCAGTTGAACATTGGGAATCCACATCCAGAACCAGAGTTGGAAGGTTATGAATACCATGAATAATGCTATTGGATTTTGATACAATGCAATTCCAAGAACTAAGCCGAAGAATGGGGCGATAGGTCCGACGGTTGCTCCATAAACGTCTCCATGATTCCAGTACATCCAGCTTGCAGCTCGATACCATTCGTGTCCTGCTGAGTGTACTATTGCAAAATATAAGATATAGGAGAGTACAAGAGCGGTAACTGCTGCGTAGACAACTTGAGCGATCTGAGCTTTTAAGCTGGCAGCACCTTTGATCTCTCCAGCATTATAAGCAGACCATGCGACAGCCATAGCTCCAATAGCGAACGGAATAGACATAATAAAAGCCTCCATACCTGGAGCTCCTGCTGGGTTGAATCCTAGCTCATAGGCTTTATCCAATAGAAGATTATAGGCTCCTGGATCCTTACCAAAGACCGTTGTTGCAAAACCATTGAATGCTGTGGCAAAATCGCCAACTCCTACTGTTGCAAGCATCACTAACATTATTACGAGAGTTATTGAGCCTAAAATAAAGAATATCTTCTGCAATCGCCGATACCATGCCATTCCGGCCAAATTTATTATTGTAAACCATGTAAGTCCAATTACCGCCATTACAAATATTCCAATTTGAGTAGTCATCCAAACTCCAGTAGAAGCAAGCCATGCATTATTCAAGAGCGAGCCGTAGATGGTGAAGAAAGGAGCGAGGATCATATCAGCACACCACCATCCAGCAATCATTCCGAGGAGAATAGGTTGGTTCACAATCATTAATCCCCAAGTCAAGCTAAACCCTAATTTTCCTCCGAGAATCCTTGATTGAAAGACATAATCTCCGCCTGATCGGGGCATAGTGGATATTAAACCAGCTTCATTATACGCTAAGAAAATAGTGGCTATTCCGACTATTGCTAAAGCTGTCCACATGTTACCGCCAGGTACTACGCCCAATGCGTTTACGAAAGCAAATCCATAGATGAGGAATGGGTTAACTGCAAATACGTTATAGATATACGCATCCCAAATTGACCAAGGTTTTACTAGACCAGTTGCAGTTCGAAGAAATATTGATGATTTTTCACCCATTTTCAATTTTCACCAAAATATTTTCGTATAAGCAAAATATATTATAATGAGTATTTAAAACTTTGCAGATATTTTTGGTTTATTTATTTTTAGCTAACTATAGAAAAGAAAATAGTAACTACTACATGAATAAAAGAAGATTAAACCCATCAACTTCTACAAATAAGGATTAGCTATTTTTTCTATATTCATTCCTTACCTCTTTGGAAAAATCAGATTCAGACTAGCTGGCCTAGCTAAAATAGAAATCAATAAGTGTTTTTATTTGCATTTAATGAGCAACCAGAATCGTTAGAATGCAATCGTCGGGATTCGAATCCACAGATAGATAGTGTGGGGATACTAACCTACGTTAACGCATGGGTTAAAGTACGTAATTAGCTAGCTAGCTCTAGATGGTAAGTAGTTCACAATTAAAGCTATATAATACCATATTCTACGGTTAATTATTTTATATGATACTATTCTTCTAGATTAAATGAAAGTATAAACATGATTGTCGAGTATGCTGAGAGTACGAACAACGCTGGTAGGAAAGAGTTTGTAAGATCCTTTGAGAATCCTATGAGAAATGGGCCTAAAAAACCACCTATCTCACCTATAGAGAAGAATAGACCAATAGCTACTCCCATATATTCAGATCTGATGTTAGGGGTGTCCGCTAATATATGTTGAAGAAGAGGCATGAACCCTCCTAAAAAGAAACCTATCAGAAAAATCTCGACTATTAATAGTGAGCCAATGCTTATACCTAACGCTAAAACCGTAAAGCTTAACAAGAGTAATATGATGCTTAAATTTCTTCTATTTGATCCTATATACTTAGAGAGATGAGGAAAGAATAAGTTTCCAACAATCATAGATGCAGCTAAAAGAGATGCTATTACACCTGCTTCTACAGCGGTATATCCTCGAACTTCAAGAATTTTAGGAAGCCAATTTTTGAGTCCTTGATCTACCATAAAGTTTGTTACTCCGATTAAGACGATAATCCATACCGATACAAGTGATAAGATTCTTTTGACGTCATCTTTTACTCTAATTGTTTTACTATAATTTTCTTCTTTTCTTGGAACTTCTTTTCCGAATAACATCCATAACAATGCTATGAAGAGGCCTACTATACCATAACTTGCGAAGACCATCTCCCATCTTCCAACTAATGGCAGAACTATACTATTGGTTAGAGCCAGTCCTAAAGTGGAGCCGATAGATCCACCGCTTATATTGATACCTAAGGCTATCCCCTTCTTATCGTCGTTAAACCATGAGGCGACAAGTTTGGGAAGGCCGATAGATATAAAGGGCCCTCCAAATCCGAAGAGCGCAACAAAAATGAATAACGATAAGAAATTTGTAGCGGACGCTCTCAAAATCGAGGAGAGAGATATGATGATAGTGCCTAAAACAAGAGATCTCCAACATCCAATCCTGTCTACTATTAATCCGAAAGGATACGAGCAGAAAATGACGATTAACTGCCAGGCTCCACCGATAATTCCTACTTCGGTATATGTAAGGTTAATCTGATTCATAATCGGTGTAATAAGGGGTGCAAAAGATGACATAATTAAACCAAATGAGAAATATATAAGCCAAGCTAGGGATAGGATAATCCATCTGAAGTTCAAGTGATTCCTTTTGTTATATGTTTTAGAGATTTTAAAGAGATGCATATACTGACTTAATCTTTAGCTAGCAAGATAAAAAATTATGGTTAGTTTTATTTGTAATCTTTAATTAAATCAATGGCATTAAGTAAAGCTTTTCCTATGCACATGCATTAGCTAGCTATTTACAGAAATTACGTTTAATATTTGTTATATGAAAAAAGCATAATACTCTCACTTTTAAATATAAAAATCTATCCATTCAGATAATGATAGAGTACAACTAGGTACATATTCATAAGTTATCTTATTATCTTAAATCAATACCAACTATAAAAGCTCAAGATTTTTATTGTTTAGTAGATTTGTGTTTTGTCTTCAAGATTGAAGGCGCAGTTACCACAGTATTTCTGTTCTACCGGATTCTCTGCTCCACACTTCGGACAGTGAATCACTGAAACCCTCCCCCCTCTTCTCCGATACATCATCACCACAGCCACAACCAGTACTCCACAAATACCACCAACCAGCAGATACGGTGCAGTAGGATACGCAATGGAAAAACCAGTTCCAGAATCCAAACCATCTCCTGATGAATCAGACGATACTACTGTACTCCCCTCCATATCAGAAATAACACTGACACTTGTTGACCTTGTGGAAGCTGAAGCAGATGTTCTCGTTAAAGAAGATTTAGAACTCACAACACTCGAAGTTACGCTAGATTGAATACTTCTCACACTATTCACACCAAACAGATAAACATCACACATTCTTTTTCTCATATCTTGAGAAAGATAATAACCACTTCCCACAGCTAAATATGAACCGTCATATGATAGTGCAACAGATTTGATTCCACCATCTATTATATAACTTGTTAAAGGGATTCTATTTTCTCGACTAAAAAGATAAACAGTACCGCTTTTGTCATACGAGCCACTTACCACAACTATATAAGATCCATCTGGAGATATCGCAGCATCCCCACGATTTTCAATCTGACTACTCCATAATGGAGCGGAGTTATCACGGTTGAAAAGGTAAATAGTATCTCCACTACCAGCTATTATATAATATCCATCATAAGATATTTTAACATAATCGATATATTCATCTGTTTCATAGAACCATAGCGGAGCTTGACTATCACGATTAAAAAGATAAACCATATTTCCACTTCCAACTGCTATATACGATCCATCAAACGATAATGTAATTGAGTAGCCATGAATAACATTGTAACTGAGGTCTGCTTGATATTTCCATAATGGTTTACTGTTATCACGGCTAAAGAGATAAACCATATTACTTCCACTTATGGCCGCAATATATAATCCATCAGATGATATCGCAACATCTTTAGTATTGTCACCACTTCCCTGATAGATCCATAAATGGCTTCTACTATCATTACTGAAAAGCCAGACTTTATTACCATCAGTAGCAGCTACGAAATACTTTCCATCTGAGGACATATCTAATGAAATAATATCATAATGTATAAGGTACTCCCATAGGGGAGTTCTACTATCACGACTATAAAAAAGAATTTTTTTAGAAAAACCACCCTCAGCTATTATGTATGATCCATCTGATGATATTGCAATAGGTGACGACCCTATGTAAGATCTCCATACAAACTCTTTGCTGTCACCATTGAACAAGTAAACATCTTGCTCGTTACTTGCTATTATGTAGGATCCGTCAGAAGATATAGCGATTGAGTTGATATCAATATCATAGCTCCATGATTCAAGTTGATATTTCCATAAGAGCTCCATTGTTGTATTTTGTGTATTAATTGGAGTAAGAGAAAATAAGACAATTATTAGAATAAAAAATGATATATAGGCTTTTTTCAATTCATTAACTCCAATTATAATATTTTGTCTTATTCTCTTTATGTTTTAAAATGATCTCGATAAAAACTAACATCAATAATAAATAATGTATCTAGCATACACTTAAGTAAACGGCTTCATCATCACAGTAAGGATCATTATGATGAAAAATTACCAAAAATTGAAGTGTTCATTTATAATTTATATCTAGCTAACTAATTTATATTTTTCAATAATACTCAGTTTTATTATAATCAATTTGATTTGGAATTATTTTGTTGTCTTGTGAAGTTTTAAATCTGATATTTTTCGAGTAGAAGACTAAATATATGCTAAAAAACAAGTTAAATATAATTATAATAGTATTGTTAAATTGTAGAGGCTCAAAAATAAGTTTTAATAGACTAATTAGGATAAGGAAAACTGAGGAACTAATCCAGAAACCTTTTTCCTTTAATAATTTTTCATAATAATAGATAGTTTCTCTCTTTGAGAAGAGGCTTTCTTTGATGATTCCAACTGCGTAAAGCATTGAGAATGTTGTAGCGATGATTGTAGCCATAATTATATTTACTTTATTGTCAAGATTATTAGCGACTATTACATTAAATAATGTGGAATCTATTCCAGCTAAAATTATAAAATATACACCTGCGAAAAAAAGGACAAAATTCTTTATATATTCCTGCTTTACTGTTGCTTTTACTTGAAATATTTTAGTTCACCTTACTATATTTTTTCTCCACAATTTCTGCAAAATCTTACATTAGATCTGTTCAAAGTTCCACATTGTCTACATACAACATCTATGTTGTCATGTAATAAATGACCACATACTCGGCAAAATTTAGCAGTAGAACGATTTTCGATCTTACATTGAGTGCAGATAACGGATTTTTCAAATGCTTGTTGCGGTGATGGCTGCACTTCAATTGGTTGAATTTTAATAATCGTATGATAGAATTTTTTCCCAGCTTTTTCGATTTCAGGAAGAAAGATAAGGAGGGGTATTGCTAGCATCATTAATAATCGACTACTATGATGCTTAACCGTTGATATTTTTTCCACGGATTTAGTTTTATGTAATGTAGTTGATGCTTTAATGAGCTCCTCTGATCCAACTTGGATAAATATATAAGCTAATTCTTCACCTGTTACAGCAAAATAATTTTTTCCATTTGTCTTAGATGCAATTTCCTCAAGAGCCTCCAGATCTGCACCTTCACCATACCCAACAGTATAGATC
>CAZAXO010000011.1:0-22791 GCA_964489085.1 uncultured Candidatus Bathyarchaeia archaeon | reverse complement strand
GAGAAAGGTTTTCCTAATAGTCATTTGCTTCTGCATAACATAAACTATAGAGAAGATCTATGCCCTAATAAATGTCCGTTAAAGGCTAAGGTATGCCCAAGCCTATATCCAAGAACTTCCAAACAACTGATCCTAACTGATTATTCAAAAATGATGAAATTAAGAAAACAACGACTCCTTTTAAATCAAGCACACCGCCTAGATAGCTACGTAACAAAGGGGCTAACTGTTAGCCTCAAAAAAAGTGATATTGAAGAATTCATAAATGATATTAAAGAAATCGTTGATACGAAACCATTGGAGAGTTCTCTTTTATCAATGCAGAAGGCTCTAGTTGACTTTGTTGAAAAACGTGATCTTTTTCAACAACCAAGACATATAAAAACACTACGCGTTTTAGAGACTTTTAAAGTAAGTACAGACTGGGAAATACTTCACGAGGGTCAAAAAACACTACTACTAGAATTTTTAAAAATACTGAAAAAACTTAAACGTAGAAAAGTACAGGATAAAACGTTTATTCAAAGAATAACTCGATTCACTAAGAATCTCACCAATTTGCTCCCTTATGATTTTGAGGAAAAAGAGAATGTCACGTGGATTTCACTACAATTCGATGAGAACAACAATCCTGAAGAGTGGTCAATCAACAGCTGTCCAATTAACATCTCAATCAATAAGCAAAAATTACTTCAAAATAATCAAGTTCTCCTCATATCCGATTCAGTTAACTTGGTTTGGCAAGAAGAGTCTCAATCTCCCTATTCAGAGTTAAGAACATATGCCAAAGCTGTCTTGGTGCCAGGTCCCAAAAGGGAACCTAATGCAATTGTTGTAGGCCATCTCCCTACACCCACCCGCTTTAATTTCTTATCGTTCCTTTCAAGGTTTATTGAGCTCGCACTTGAAGTATCTGAATTAGAGCTCCCTATAGAAGTAATACATTCTTCGCAAATTCGTGCACGACTTACCTCAAAAGTATTCGGTGAATACAGTAACGCAAAGATAATTTCTCCATCTCTATTTGATTCCTATAGACGGGCTCTCTCATACACAAAGAGACTGAAAGATCAGAAGAATATAGATTATCTATTTATTGATACACTACAGAATATGAGACGAAAACATTTACAATCTAAATTCATAGTTATAGAACAGATTAAGTTTCCAAACTTCTTTGATCCAGTAGTATCTGCACGATTTGCAAAGCTGATTAAATCAGCTGAGGAATACGAAAAATATGTTATGCCTCAAATAGCTCTGTCATTGAACGAGGTTTTAATGTATTCTCAAGCTATGGGTGGTCAAGTTATTATCGCTGATGAGCGCTTTGCAAGCGGTTATTATGCTAGTGAAGTTCTCCAGCTTCTCCCTAATCAAATAGAGATTTGTAAGAGCCAAAACAATTTTACCTCTTGCCTTCAATCGAAAGCAGGAAAAAAACCTAAAATAAATACTAATCGTCTCCACGAAGTTGCAAATATATTAGAGCAGCTGTTGCTAAAAGAAGGTTTAAAGCCGAAAATCGACTTATCCGACCTTGATCCCTTATCCTACCTTAAAATGTTCTTTGGATACGATACATTCCGAGATCAACAATTTAACGTTATAAAGAATATCTTTGCATTACACGACACATTAGCAGTATTACCAACTGGAATAGGCAAATCAGTATGCTACCAAATCCCCGCTATAGCTTTTTCTTTAATCATGGAAGGATTAACTATCATTATATCTCCTCTCCAAGCTCTTATGCGAGATCAAGTACAGAGCCTCCACAAAAAAGGTATTGTTAGAGCAACCTATATCAACTCAAGCCTTTCATCTCTTGAACGAAATGAGAGACTTAAAGGAATCAAGAGTGGCTGGTATGATATCATTTATATTGCTCCTGAACAGCTACGAAACCCACGAACAGTAAAAGCGTTACAATCTCGAGAGATAACCCTCTTTGTTATAGATGAAGCTCACTGCCTCTCACAATGGGGCTATGATTTCAGACCAGACTACCTCTACATACCCAAGTTCCTCAATAACCTACCAAAAAGACCGACAATTGCAGCCTTTACAGCGACCGCTACACGCGACGTGGTATCAGATGTTTCTAAAACATTAGCACTTAAGACTACACCGATCACTTCCTCAATTAGGCGACCAAACTTGACGCTTAAGGTTGCTAAAGTAAACGCAGATAATCCTCTCGATGCTGAAAAACAGAAACAGCAAATCCTTCTCAACTATCTAGCTCATCAGGGAAGAGGAAAAAACGGCATCATATACTGTACCTATACTCAGACAACAGAAGAACTAGCTCATCTTCTTAAGCAAGAAGCTAAAAAGATAGGAAGATCGCCTGAAGAAATAGATTATTTCCATGGACAGATGCCTGATCAACGAAAGTTTAAAGTTCAGGATCGATTCATTGGAAAAGGCAAGACTGTTGCTGACAGTCTCTCCATAATTTCTGCAACCACCGCTTTCGGCATGGGAATCGATAAAGAGGATATCCACTTTATCATCCACTATGACGCCCCAGGATCGATAGAAGCGTATGTACAAGAAATTGGACGAGCAGGAAGAAAACATTCACTTGACGCGGACTGTTTTATGATTTTTTGGTACGGCGACTTAGACAAGCGACGACGACTCACCACTATTGTAAACGAGAAAGACTTAATCTTAGTCCACGAACAGTTAAAACAATACGCAGGAGAAGACCAATCAGAAGTCTATGTTTCAGATGATGATCTAGCTGAGGATACAGGTTTAGACACAACAACAATTAGAGTTGCTCTTCACCAGTTAGAAAAGAATCAGTATCTTGAGAGAGATACCAATGCTTGGAAGACAATAACAGTACGGAAAATCAACACTTCAATTAAAATTACATCTGAACAAGAAGCCATTCTTTCAATACTAAAAGTAGATGATAAATGGCAGACACTGAAATTGGATGAGATCGCCTCACATCTCGGCTGGACAATACAGAAAGTAGAGCTAGCACTTACAAAAATGCTCACTTCAAAACCTCCCCTTCTTGAAGAGATGAAAGAAGTTAAAGTAAAATGCTCCTCAGATAATCCGAAGAAAGATCTTCAAGACATATTTCAGTTTCAGACTTTATTACTTACAACCCTTCTATCAAAATCTGAAAACTTTGCAGGAGGTCACTGGACTACTTTTCCAATTCGTGAATGGATGTCATTTCTCCATCATCTAACGAAACGTTTCCCAACAAAAGCTCTAACTGCATGGGCCACAACTCTACAGCATCTTCAGAAAAAACGTTTCCTCTACCTGTATTAACAACTCTTTCGAGTACGAGTAAGACTTGGCTCTCCCCCTAAAGAAATCAAAGATGAGCTCCAACTGCAACGCGAACTAGACTTAAAAGTATTCAATCATGTTTTTCCAGTTCCTAAAGAAGGCATGTCCTCATCTTTTCGCATAAACGATCTCACCTCAAAGATAAAGGTATCTCGATCAATTATACGAGACTCTCTAATACGACTTAACGATTTTAATCTCATCAATATAGAGAAAATACAGAATACAGGTACCTGTATGAGCCTTACCCTTATCAATCCCCAGTCTACCAAAGTTAATCCTCAAGATGTGGTACTGAAACCGAAAGATTTGAATATTCAGGAGCTCCGTCAACTTCAGCTAAATAAAGAAAAGGAGTTACGGATTATTCAAGACTATACATCTCTTTCTTCTTCCGATGAGAGATGGCGATTTTTAGAGGAGTATTTCGACGGTACTATTCGCTTTGATAAGTCGCAGCTCTATGATAGTATAGTGAAAAATCTTAACAAGCAGCAAATACAAGCTGTAACCCATCCATCAGGGTATCTCCTTGTTAATGCAGGTGCAGGTACAGGTAAAACAGAAACAGTTGCACGACGTATACTCTATATTTCACAAGAGCTGGGAGTTCCAAGCAGTAATATCTTAGGATTAACCTTTAGTAGATCAGGTGTGTCGCAACTTCGTGATAGAATTAAACGGGTCATTCCTGAGCGTCGGATAGACATTCGCACTTATCATTCTTTGACCTACTCTATTCTTAATCAATATGCTGGAGTTGTTTCCGCACTTTGGATTAAACCTGGCTTTACCGTGAAAGCTGTAGATAACATAATCTACCAGTTCAAACAGCAGATCATGAACTTTGATGATGGTCTTCCAGAGAGAGATAAACTGAAGCTCTATCAATTCGCAATTGAGAAAATACAGAGTCAGAGAAATTTTGTTTTTCCTGAAGACATAAAAGACAGCGATCAAATAAATATTGAAGATAATGTTATTCAAGGGAAAAACCTAAAAACGATCTATCATTCTTATCTTAGCTACTTACAATCGAACAACATGATCGATTTTGGTTTGATGATTTCACTAACTGTTCAACTCTTCAAACTGTACCCGAAAATTTTACGAAGGTATCAACGTAAAATCAATTTTCTTATCGTCGATGAATATCAAGATACAAAACCAATTGAAGATGAGCTCCTACGCCTCTTAGGAGACTGGTATGGTAATATGACAGTAGTTGGAGACAATGATCAGAACATCTTTGCATGGAATTTCGCCGATGTTTATAATATCCTCGATTTTGATAAACGATATCCAAAAACAAAAATTATTAATCTCGTCAAAAATTATCGTTCTACCAAGACTATTTTAGAAGTTGCTAATGAATCTATACAATATAACAATGAAAGGATACCGAAAACACTGCTTCCTAATAGAAAAGAGCCTGGAGATCGTGTTAAAATCTTCTATACTGAAAGTAAAGAGAATATCGGTGAAGAATACATTGTATCTGAAATAAAAAAAATACGAAGCCAAGGTACATATCAACTAAAGGATATAGCCATTTTAACGAGGACAGGCGATCACCAACGCAGGCTAATTGACAAATTGAAGGCAGAAGGAATACCAATCAACTCGTCTCAGCGAGATATTGATGTTCTCAACTCAAAACCTATTCGTAAGTTGTTAACAGAGATGCTGCACATTACCAAAAAGAATCCAGATCTATCAGCTTACAACTGTTACACTGAAGCAATGAATAATATTACTTTAGATAAAATACCCCACACATTTTCAGATATGATACGAGAGTTTGAAGAGACTGCAGATGATAACTCAGCACAATCATTTATTCAATATACCCAATCTGTATCAAAAAATGATTTCACAGAGAATACAGATGATGCAGTGCATGTGTTAACGATTCACTCCTCAAAGGGTTTAGAGTTTAAGGTTGTCTTTGTTACCTATCTTAGAAAATATAGTTTCCCTCACATGAAAAGTGATATCGAAGAAGAAAGACGTCTATTCTATGTATCTCTTACACGAGCGATGGATAGCCTTTACTTAATTGGATCTTCAACTGAAACATCTCCTTTTATCCAAGAAGTACAAAATTTACTATCAGTAAGCGATATTTAATAGTGTGAAGAAAAGAGTTAATCATAATTAATTTTTAAGTAGGCTATTCAATAGCTATAATGGGAGAATAAATGGATAGTTATGATACACTTTTTCAGGAGATCTCCAGTTATCTAAAAAATAAGGATGATCAGCAACATCTTAGAAAATTGTTAGATATTTTAAGAGAAGACGGAGTACAGGGATTACGTGATTACTGGAAATACCAGCTGGAATTGTTGAAGTGATCCATATGCCTTTTAAAATATCCAACATCACTATAGAAGGTTTTAGAGGAATAAATAAATCTGTTAACTTAGAGTTAAATGGACAGTCCGTTCTACTTTGTGGAGAAAATGGAAGCGGTAAAAGCAGTCTCCTTCAAGCAATTGGATGGTCTTTCTTTGGACAACTTCCTTTTCAAGAAAGTCGTGAATTTCAGAAAGAAGATGCGATTGTAAATTTTTTCCATCCATTGAAGATAGCGAAGGTGATGATTAGCCTAGTTGATAACAACAATAATTCGTATACGATCAAGAGAAGTAAGAAATTAAGTACCTCAATGCATTCACGTTATGGAGTAGGGAGACTACAAGATGAGCCAACGCAACTTGAAGTCATCTTCCAAAAAGACAGATTAGTTGGAGACTCTGCACAAAAAAAGATAAATCAACTTCTTAATTTAAATATTAACGAGTTTCATGGAATTAGTTGCCTACACCAAAACGCATTACACGACCTTATTAGTGATGGACATGATGTAACGAATCAAATATTTGACAAACTTCTCGGACGTCATATCCTTAAGGATTTCACCAATAATTTACCAACGACGCAATTCTCTTTCGTTACAAATAAGTTACATGCTCATCTTGAGCAACTACAAGAACAAAAAGAAGGTATCTTAAAAGTATCAAAACAAAAGCTCAGTGAAGTTGAACGAGATCTTGAAAATAAGGGTTTAACATCTAGGGATGATGATTTAAAGACTTTCTTAAATAAACAGAAAGACCTCTATTTTATTACAACAGAAATCGCTGATGTTATCAAAGTTACACCTAAAGAAATTGAAGATTCAACAGATATAAAATGTCTACATAACAACTATGCCTTATTAAAAACTTCACATGATAATCTCACTGAAAAAGTGCTTACAACTTATAAAACAGAATTAGACAAACTAAATGAACTGAAAATATTATCTGAGAGATATGTTGATTTAAAACAAAGATTCGATAAAATTAATCTTAAAACATTGAAGACTATCGAACTGGAAAAAGAGCGAATAGAACGTCTTATAAAAAAGAAACTCGAATCACTTGAATCTCTTAGAATAAAACTACGAAGCTTAGAAATAAACAATGAAAAATTTCAAGATATCATAACGGATATTCAAAAAAACCAAAAAGAGTTAAGCCAAATACTAAACAAGCATGGAGGAAAAGAACGAGATCTACAATTACGAATACAAAACACCCTAGAAGAGAAACAGCAACTTGAAGACCAACTCACAAAACAAAACATTGAGAACACATTTCTTGTTGCAGCGCATAATATGGTTAAAAAAGTTAATGTAGAAACATGTCCTCTATGCAGTCAATCCTTCAACAAAAAGAAGAGTCTTCAACGACTTGATGGTAAAATAAAAAAAATTGAAAATATCGTAGATATAAAAAATGAGATTACTCAAATCGATCAAAAAATTATTGAATTAAAAAATGATCAAGATCAATATAACCTCATAGAAAAAAGAATTAATAAAAATAAAGAAACCTTAAACGAAATTAACAAAGAACTATTAACACAGAACTTCAAATTATCCGAGCTATCTATAACCGCCCTTAATAACCTCTCAAAATCTTCGGAGAATGAGATACAAACTATTCAAACCGAAATAGACGACCTCAACATTGACAAATTAAAAATGGAGGTTACACTCGAAGATAAAAAATCACTTCTACAAAAAGAAGAGTTAGAAAAAAAGATTAAGTCACTACTCGAAGTCACAACGATAAGAAACCTTAGTCAACAATTGAATGATGTAATTATTAGTAAAGAAAAATATATAGAATCATTGTCATCAGCAATCACGAAAACGAAAATCCTTGGAAAAGACTTAGATTCTCTCACTACCTTTCTTGAATACTTGAATAAGAAAATTGAAATCCGTGAGATGGAACAGAGCTTAGGAATGCTTAATAAAGAGATAGTCGAAACAAAACAGAAAATCGTGAAAACAGATAATTTAAACAATACTTACAAAGATATTCGAAACGCAGCTATACAAGTATTAATTCAACAACCTAAAATTCTTAGTACATTTCAAACAGATATGAACAAAATATATTCTAAATTACTCAGTCACCAATACTTTCGGAATCTTAAACTTCTTACTGAAATGGAGAGAAAAAAGCAGACTTATTCCGTAATAGCTGAAAACAATGATAAAACTAATCGAACCTATGTACAAACACGTTTCAGTAACACTCAGCTTACTATAACTGTTTTAGCTCTTTTCTTATCTTTATCCCTTAAATTTCCAAGTGATATAGGATTCATAATACTCGATGATCCATCTCAATCAATGGATCAAAGCCACAAAAAAGCTCTGGCAAAACTTTTACAAAAATTCAATACAGTAAAACAATTAATCATTGCAACACATGACCAAGAACTTGCAGAATACACTAAGTCAATACCTAAAATAAATCAATACACCTTCTCGAAGTGGACCCTTGAAGGCCCGAATCTCATTGCCAATAATGGCTAAGATGATGATTAATAGTGTTAATAGTTAGTGACATAATTGTTAAGACCAATTCAAATTAGAAGTGTAAGTATAAACGAAGAAGACAAAGAAATAATTTTTCTCTTATCAATAAAAAACAATCTTTTAGAGAAAATACCTGGAAAAATAGTTATCTCTGTACCACTCCTTGAAAATAATCAATATAGCGAGAAAGATATTACAGAACAAAAACAGAATCTTCTAGCGAACCAGAAACGAAGTGTTCTCATTAAACTGAAAAAACAAGATATTGTCAATCAATTAAAGTCAATTAAAAATGAATATATTATAACGTTTAGAAACCTCGAAAATGAAGAATTAACAAGATATTCCAGTCAACTAACGAAACCTTTAGAAAAGGAACATAACCTTCCATTAAAGGAAGCTCAACCACTCACTTCTCCTAGGTTAGAAAAATCAATCCCCGTTAATCATAAACAAAAGGAGACATACATACAACAACCAACAGAAATTCCATCTACAATAAAAGAAAAAGATGAGATTTCACCATTTATAGATGTTACAAAACTCCTCTCCTATATTCGATGCCCTAGAAAATACTATCTGTCTAGGATACTTGGTGTGGTTCCAAAAAATGAGCGAACAATACGTGGATCTTTAATTCACAATATTTTCGTTAATTTATTACGATCAGATCGTGACCTAGAGGAACTCATCAATAATGCATTTAACAGTTATTCTCTTCCTATCGCTCTTCTAAACCTTCAAGAAGGTTCTTTACGTTTGCAGTCCGCAATGCATGGTAGACGATTAAGAAAGTGGATAAGAAAAAATTTATCAGACAGAACATTCAAAACAGAAAGAATCTTCTATAATACTACTCATCTTCTCAGAGGACGTGTCGATGCGCTATCGGATACTCACGATATCTATGAGCTTAAAACAAAAAAATGCTCTAAAACAGAGCCAGATTTTATTGATAAAGCACAATTGATTTTATATTCCTTACTCATAGGACAAGATACTCAATCTAGAAAGGAAATTGGAAAGATAATCTACTCAGGTAACGAGAAAAACATGGATCATACTATCCAATTCTCCTCTGGATTAGCTAATTGGCTTTTAGGAAAGATCACAGATTTACACTCAATAGAAAAAAAGGGATTGCCTCCACTTCCAAAAGGAAAATTTTGCCAAGATTGTTTTGATCTCGAGATGTGCCTAGAAATTTGTAAGAGATTAGATTCATCAAAGCCACATTGTGATAAATGTTCCATTAAAGATATCTGTGATAATAAACAATTCGATCTTCTACCCGAGAATGAGAGACAATATCTACGACAATTTCATGAGTTGATTGAATATGAACGGAATGAAGGCCACAAACTTATTCATAAAATCTTTACACTGTCTCCTCAACAAAGAGCAGAAGAAGGTACCGCAATAATAAATTTAATACTGAACAATATGGAAAAACGTAACAACAAATACCTCATTTCGTATTCTGCAGAAAATAACTCTGAACTTAGAGAAGGAGATCTTGTCCTACTTTCCAATGGAGAAGAAAATCCACTTGGTTTCGATAGAGGAACTATTATAAAAATTAATAGTAATTCTGTCGTGGTTTCATTAGTTGAAATTCCTGAGCAAGTAAATGTAATTGATCGTTACGAAACTGATCTTTCATTTGATAGACTCTCTAAATCACTGTATACCTTCATTTTTAAAAAGAATGATCATTTGAAAAAAGTTATTCTTGGTGAAGAAAAACCATGCTTTACAAAAAATGCTGAAAAAGTCTATATCGAAAATGACTCTTCGCAAAATAGAGCTGTCAATCTTGCGTTAAGTGCACAAGACATCTTTCTAATTCAAGGGCCACCAGGTACAGGGAAAACACGTCTCATTTCCTATATACTTAAACAGTTAGTTAAAGAAAACAAGAAGATCTTAATATGCGCCTATACAAATAGAGCCGTAGATAATGTTCTATTAAAGTTATATGATACAAAAACAGAAGATTTTTTGCGAATCGGGCATGCTCCTGCAATCAGTTCAGAATTAAAACATAATACTCTCAAAGAATCGTGTAATCCATCTGATATAAAGAAAGCAATTCAGGAAAAATCTATAATCGCTACAACATCAACTTATCTAAGTTCAGGTTATTTTGATAATGTATCTTTTGATGTGGGGATCATAGATGAAGCAGGTCAGATGATTGAACCAGCAAACCTCGCAGTAGTAAATCTTACCCAGAAGTTAATCCTAGTAGGAGACCATCAACAACTTCCCAGCATCGTACGTAGTCAAGAAGCAGTAAAACAAAATCTTCATGTATCATTATTCGAGCGCTTAATTAAGCAATATCCACAAGCATCAACAATGCTGCAGTTCCAATATCGAATGAATCAAAAAATTATTGACTTCTCAAGTAATTATTTTTACGATGGAAAAGTCAAGGCTGCAACTTTAAAAATTAGAGATCAAACGTTACGTGATCTTGAAAAACCTGTAAAAGAAGGAATCATTCCTCTAGATAAGCCAGTTATAATCTATAAAATTAAAGGAATATGCAGCAACAAGTGTAATGAAAGAGAAGCAAAATTCGTGGTCCAAATTATAGAAGAACTCTTTAAACAACAATTAGCTTCTGAAGATATTGGAGTTATTGCTCCTTATCGTGCTCAAGTTGCAGAGATCCGTAGACTAGTTCATGAAGCAGTAAAGGAAAAAAAAGTTGATGTAGATACAGTCGATAGGTTCCAAGGACAAGAGAGAGAAATCATGATCTTATCATTAACGGAGTCGGATCCCACAGCAGGATTTGTTTTCAGAGATCAGAGACGCTTTAATGTCGCCATCACAAGAGCTAAAAAAGTATGCATCGTTCTGATTAATCCAAAACTTAATATTCCACTCTTCAAAAGTTATTTAGATTTTTATTCTAATTCGATTGTATTACCTTTCTCAAGTTGATGTTTTTATTTCATTTTTAGCTAGCTAGCTCCAAAACTTATGCATACGCGCTAAAGAATATTAATTACCCGGCAATAATCCGATAATCCACATTGGAGCATTATACTGTAACTTAGGTAAGATATTTTCAATATATCCAAGGTAAGCCATTCCACCAATTGCTCTTGGATCACGATTAGGAAGAAATTCACGAGGTTTTTCTGGAAGTATTAATATTCCAAGGTTAATGACTTTATCATTATAAGCGATCTGGAATTCAGCTAAATCTTTAAGAGATGCTTCAGTTTTTCCAAATTGAACTTCTACAAATACATCTCTAGAGCCAATAGTCTTACAGAAATCAACTTCAAATTTACCTAATCCATAATTATAAGAGTACTTATTTTCCCAACCATATTTCTTAAAGACTTTATCGAAAATTATGTTATAATCCGATTGTTTTACAATATTAGAATCCCAAGTCGCTTCTTGAATGATTGTCCCAAGTTCAGTAACATTAATTTTGGATGAATGGAAAACTTCTCTACATATATATTCTTCTGAACAATTATAGAAAAGCGATTTGAACTTCATCACTTATTCATTAGTGTATTCACATAATAAAAGTGTGCGCGCTCGGCTTATTCGTCTAGGATCATAGTGCTTTGCTAGAAGCAAATCATACGAATCGTTCGAATCATTCGCCGAATCATAGCGAATCATTCGCTGTAGTTCGATATTTCTTTTTCAGTATCTCATCTTGAATCTCATCTGAAAGGCCGACTTTAATACCATCATTTGTCTCTTGTTTAGAAAATAATCTTGCTTTTACCCTATTCTTGAGGAGCCTATTAACGAAGTTTTTAGCTGATTCATGGGTTATTCCAAGCTTTTCTCCGATTTCCGAATATGAAAGGAATCCGGAGTCTAGAAGGAGTGCTAAGAGCTTTTTCTGCTTTCCAGTTAGCTCTTTGGAGATATCTTGGATAGGCTTTACAGAAGCTTCTCTATGTGCACTAATCGAATCATGCGCATCATGGTGCGCACCAATGCGAATCAATTCGGCAAGAATCTCTTGTTTTGAGAGGTTTATTACTTCTTTAATAGGTAGGATAATCCTTTCAGGCAACCTATCCAGCTTCTTCATGACCTCCTCGCTTTTATCTTCAAAATTCTCATTAAACTCGGATACTGTCAATTTCGGAATTTTATACATATCCAACTGAAGGCTTGAAATAGAATCGTTGATATTTTTTACCCACTTCAAAACGAGCTTTCTATCGGAATATAAGGATTCAGTTCCTATCATAGTTTCTGTTACAATATCCTCTCTCTTTTTTAGCCATCTGTTCCAGAATGCCATTACTTCTTATTTAGAATTGTAAGAATAAATATATGAAGGACGTGAAGTTTTTGGCGTCAACGTATACATCTAATCAGACTGGTGCCTTAACTTGTTATACGGCTGGTCTTATGTGGGGGCTTACTCATTACGCGACAGTTTGGTTGTTGAGTGTTGCCACTAGTTGGATGTTGGGTTTTACCACTGTGACTTGGATATTACTCCCGTTATACGTTATGAGAATCAAGTGGGGCTACATCGCGGGGATACTTGTTGGGGTTATCGCTCTATTCGCACTCTTAGTGTTTCCCTTTACAGTACAACTTCGATACGTATGGTATACATTCCCTGATCCCGTATTCAACTTCACGTACATCGTATTCTGCTTATTCATGCTCGCCTGCATATACTTCAGCTATAAATCCTATGAAGAACTCAAATAAGGCTACGAAAACATCTTAACCAGCAACTCTCTGAACGATAGATTTGCACCAGCTGGCGCCCTAGTCATCACCAGTAATGTTAAAGCCTTAAGAAAAGATGTTTAAAGTTAATATGACTCTCCAATTGACAAATACCCGTATCAAATGAGTTCTATTTCCTTTTAGAAACAGTAAATAACTTAATGAAACTAAAAGAGACTTCTAATCGCTTATCCCACAGACATGAATTACGTCTAATATCTGCTAGACGAACATGAGTTCTTAACTCTCACTTTAATGAATCCTTAATTTCTTATTCAGCTTGTCTACTATCATCCTGTCTTTGTTGTTCAATGTTTATTGGATGCAGGATTTGTCCTTCTCTACCAATTTGGAGTTCGGGTAGTCCTTCGAATTCATTGGAAAATGCATTTTCTAATTTAATATGATCTCCATTTTTAACTTGTAGTATTTGATTCCCCCAAAGATTGAGCATTATGGAGCATGTCTCATCAGTTAGCTCGACCTTAGCTACATTTCTGAATCCGTATTTCTTCGTTTTTACTTTACGAGTCTCATAAATGTTAGTTATTTTTCCTTTAACCATAAGATTACTCATACCCGGTATTATATCAATAATTTTTATTCCCATATGGGATGAAGCAATATAGTCATTAATCTCTCTTAGAAATTTACTCTTCACATTCTTGACTGTATATCATCACTTCTAGCTAGCTAGAAGGCTATTAGGCTGAACCAGCCAAACGTGTAAGGGGGATATACAACTATGTAATGTATCTGATCTATATGACCTAGCCATGCTAAGGATGTTGATCCGACCGAGGAGCCAATAACCATGGTGTAAATTCACTGTCAATTGGAATAGTTGAAATTCCTCCAGAAAGTAAAAGTGATATCCACTCACATGAGGATTTGAAGGAGTTTTGGATAGTAATAGAAGGTAATGTTAAAATGTTCATAGATGAGGAGAAGACTGAAATTGAACTTGGAATGATAGTATATGCTCCTATGAAATCTAATCACTATATCATAAATACCGGGAGAAAAGTTCTGAAAGCTTTTTGGATAATGTCACCACCTGGACCAGAAAAAAAATTTTAAAAAGAATAATTAGAAAAAGATAAAATTATTAAAGAATAGATATTTATCAATAGTGATACAAATGAATGATAATGAAATAGAATTTTTAGAAAAAAAATGGAGAATTATTGATTTATCTAAAAAATTGATTCCTGGAGAAGTTATAGGCCCCTTAGGTAAGAAAAGAAAATTAGAAATTCGATCTTTTATATTTCCACCTGGCGAAATTATGCATTACATTGACATGGAAAATCATATTGGTACTCATGTAGAGTGTCCTTCACACTATATAGATGCAAGATATAAAGAGAAGCATGGTTATGATATATCAGAAATACCAATTAATACTTTTATCGGTGAAGCGATTCTAATAAATTTAAAGTCTTTAACCGCATCTAAGCCTGTAACTCCATCTATATTAGAAAATGAAGGTGTTCACAAGGGTGATATTGTAATAATTGGAAATAGTAGTTTTAAAGGAACTGATCGCCCCTATATTCCTGCTGATACGCCAAAATGGTTAGCAGAAACAGATGTTAAAATGGTAGGTTTTGATAGTACATTATTTATAGAAGATCCAAATGAATTTGATCCTTCAACGAAAGTTGGAAAATCTTTGGAGTCATATGCTACTCATGATTATCTTTTAACTCATAATATTCCTTTTTTAGAGGAGATGACAAATTTGAATGTACTGAAGAAGAAAAGATTTTATTTCTTAGCGCTTCCTGTTTCAATAAAAGGGGTTGATTCTTTTCCTGTACGAGCAATTGCATTAGAGAAAATTGACTAAAACCAAAAAAAGTAAACCTTTATGAAATCATGATGAATTTCAGTTATATATACATCTAACAATTATTCAAAAAAGATGCATCGCAGAAACCCTTGTGTTTAAACGAGAGTATTTTATATAACAATAATTTCAATCTCGTTTCCGATATAACCTTAAAATCTTTAATAAATTCTTTTAAACCTGGATTCATTACAATTTCAACAAGAATGGTTAGCTAGCTAGCTTGCCGTTGGCGTTTTCCTAATGTGCACTATCTGTAACTAACACGTAGCTGGAAGAGGGAACGCAAGTATTTCAGAGTCAGCTAAACTTTGTTTCTGGATACATCTTGTATTTTGAGGGATCTGTTGGAGGTGCAAAAATACATAGAAGCTGCGCGACAACCTTACCAGTATTTCTAAACATATGTTTTGAGCCCTTCGGGTAAAGAATGAAATCGCCTGTCTTGAGATACGCCTTCTTACCATCGACCCATACTTCACCTTCTCCCTCTATTACGTAGCTAATTTCTTCCTCATTCAAGTGTGAGTGGCAGGGACCTTCTGCACCCGGTTTCATCCATACAATATTTCCACTTAATTCTTTGGCACCCAGAGTATCTTCGGTTATGACCATGCGTAAATCTCTTCCTTCCATTTGTTTCAGCTCGACATCTTTGTAGTTTATTATTCGTAGACTCAACATGATACACCTCTACTATATTTATAGAAAGAAGCGAGTATATAATTGTCTCGCCGCACCATACAGTATGCTTCTCTGCAGACTTGAAAGACATATGCATGTTCTGTTAAGTGCAGGCGGGAAAAGCGCGTGCTGAGCCTATTTTTATTTCAACCCCTCAGATCAGAAAAGGGCTCGCATCCTCAGATTAAACTCCGAGGGGTTCAATCAAACACTAAAGTAATATTGCCGGGAACTGACTCGCTCAAGTCGACAGGACCAGAAGGACGTGGTAAGCCTTATTAATAGAATTTCTTGTATTGAAGGTATGTTAAACAAAAGTATTGAAGATACGTTAAATAAAACTCATCAGATTGTTATCGGTTCAGCTGTAGCGGATGAATTCCTTTACCAGAAAGTTATTGGAAACCTCACTAAAGCTCTAACTTTAAGATACGGCATTTCTCCTAAGGTGGTCAAAGATGTGGATGCTAGGCTGAACACGGAATCCATAATCATTGGAGGGCCCAGCAACAATAAAACAATCAAAACACTCGTAGACGACGGGCTGCTGAAGATCCCTTCAGACATGAAGGCTGAATCCTTCACCATCAAGACACTGAAAACTAAAGGAGCCAAAACCGTTGCAGTTGTCGGGCATGACGCAAGAGGCGATGCTTTCGGAGTCTCATGGTTGATCGACAGAATACTAAGTAAAAAAGACTCCGATATAGACGTTTACAGAGCACCCGCATTCCCACTAAGACCCGCCTCCGCCTTGGCACCAATGTTTGCACGTTTACCTGAGATAGCCTGGCATGGTGACGAATGGAACGCGGATATAGACAGACCTTTTGGAATGATAATTGGAGGGTTCTATGCAGTATCTCCTTACCAATCAAGAATTCAGTATTTCTCGCCCGGAACAGTAGTCAATGAACGTGCTTTTAGAGCAGGAGTGGAGAGGTTCAAAGTCTTCTGTGACATAATGCTCGGTCTAGGCATAAATGGTGTCACTCTTGGAAGCGTTATACGCCTTATCATGCTTGACAAGTTTGACATCTATCCTGAGAACAGTGTGTTCAGAGTCAGACATAACGTATACAGGAAATACTATAAGGAAATGATAGATTACGCCAAGAAGCTTCACCTAGACTTTTACATGATGACCGATGAATTCATATACACCCAACCTATGGAGAACGAAATTGGAAAAATCTGCCCAGCCAATCCCCGACTCTGGGACTTCTACAGAGCCAAATATGAAGAGCTCTTCGAAACTTTTCCCCAGTTAGATGGTATAATCGTCAGACTCGGAGAAATATTTCCGTCAAAGGAATACAAGGCTACTGATCTGTCTAAACACTCCTGCCCTGACTGTGAACATCTGGGTGGCCAATGGGACAAATGGAGAATGCAGGTGAAAGAGATTCAGCAAATCGCTAGGAAGTACAATAAGACATACATACACCGCATCTGGACTCTCGGCGATGATGAGATTCATTCTAGGACTGACCTATATGATAAGGTCTTCGGCGGTTTGCCTAAAGATAATCTCATAGTGTCGGTAAAGAATACGAAGACTGATTTCTATGCGTATCAGCCATTGAATCCGAATATAGGATTTGGAGATAAGGATCAGATAATTGAATTCCAGTGCAATCAAGAATACCATGGACAAGGGGCATTCCCGTATTATCCTGGTGAGGAATGGAGGGATCAGATGCGCCAATGTGTCGACAAAGGGGTGAAAGGTATCTGGCCCTGGCCTACAGAGGGCCCTGTTCCGATAGCTCCAATTCCTATAGCTGCATATTTTATGGGTTTCAGCCATTGGATTCAGGCGAATATGTATCTATGTAGCCGACTTGGATGGGATCCTAGCGAAGATCCTTCTGACATAGCAAAGAACTGGGCTGCTAGAGAATATGGCAGTGCAGCCTCTGAAAAGATGGCCCTTATTCTTCAGAAGTCATATGATGCCTTGAAGAAAGGTCTCTATTTGAAACCATACGCGGAGAATCATGTCTGGATACCTAACCCATGGCTCTTTGAGGGAATTATATTCGATAGGGATGTCATTCGCAAGATGTATGCCGAGTGCAAAGACAGACTTGAAGAAACGATACAGGAAGGGTGGGAAGCAGTTAAAATAAGCGATGAAATGCTGATTCTGCTTCAATCTGCTCGCCGGTTGATTAGCGACAACAAACTTTATGAAGCCTCTAGAAGCTCATTGGAGCTTCTTAACTGTATCCTACGACTGCTCGCCAACTATAGGGAAGCATTCCTCCGCCTCTTTAATTCAGAGGAACTCCAAGGCTGCTCAAGGCAACAAGCACTGGACAAAGCTCAAGCAGCAATGAAGAAGCTCAGCGCAGTCAAACAAGTCTACGAACAAAAATTCGCTGATAAAGACTATCAGATGGATGGAATTGAGGAATTTCTGCAGAAATATCTGAAATAGTCGAGCTCACGATGGTAATCGAGCTGCGTGACAGGAGGAGAATCAGCCACGATCTTTGCAAGTGACAAATACAGTTATGAGGTTGTCGAAGGATGGCCAAACTTCCTCCAAGCAGTTCATTGGATGAAGTCTCAGGAATAGCTATAGATTCAAAAGAGAGTCTGCGTCTTTGCCAGGGGCCGTCAGTCAGCTAATCGTGAAGGCAACTTTCTTAGGTCTTGGAGAAAAAGGTTTGTTTACCATCCTCCATAATAGTGCGCGCTCCTCACCAGTAGAAATCATATCTGCGTGGTGTCAAATTTTTCTATAAAAAGCCTCTGCTTCATTTAAGGTTGTTTTTTGATGCGAAATCAGCTAAACATCTTCGATGAATCTACGATAAGGATAATTCTTCAAGGAACGGATTCGTATCAAGAGAAGACGAGATTGAGTGAGGGTCGACCTAGAGCAGATCGTCTTGATTTTCTGATTACGTCGAATTCGAACCAACAGATGCAAATAGCATAGAACATGATTCATGAAACCATCGGTTTTAGCAAGGCCTGTATTTAATCAGTAACGCTTTGTAGCTGATATCTACAATCCGCTGGCTCTTTGAAATGGCGATAGTACAACTGACACTTCAGAGATGAGTTGCATGACTTTCATTCTTTTCGTGCATTTCCTTTTCCCCAAAGACGCCATAGTCAACGAGATCGTGACAAAAGTAGAGTTTATCAACAATGAGTAAGCCAGCGTGCCCTAATGACTTGGGAGTCAGATATAGAAATTTTTATTAGGTAAGACGAATTTTTCCTATTTTCTGTGATACCAATGTCTCTGGAGATACCTAAAGACGATTTGAAACTACTTGAGGGAGTGATAGACATGCATGTGCACATGGCACCTGACCTGCCTTATTTCAATCGTCCATATGATGAACTGAGTTTCTCGAAACAGGCTCGAGAGATAGGCTACCGGGGAATTCTTTTCAAAGGTATTTATGCGATGAACGCTGACCGCGCATCCATGATTCGAAATCTAGTTCCAGGGATTGATGTTTTTGGAGGAATTGTCTTGAACTGGTCTGTTGGCGGGTTGAATCCTGTAGCGGTGGAAACGGCAATTAGTTTTGGTGCAAAATGTGTCTGGATGCCCACTTTCCACGCCCAGAATCACATCAAATCTCGTGGTCAACCTAGCTGGGAGAGAATAAAAGTTGAAGGGATCAGCATTTTGAACAGTGAAGGAAATGTGGTAGAGTCAGTTAAGGAAATATTGGAGATGATCGCTGATGCAGACATTATTCTGGCTACAGGTCATATATCCGCACAGGAATCTTTTGCCCTCTTATCGGAAGCTAGGAAAGCTGGAGTAAAGAAATTTGTGGTGACTCACCCCGCACAAGAGTATGGTAAATACTCCATTGACGACCAAGCAAAGATTGCCGAGTTGGGAGCAATCTTAGAGCACTCATTTGCCGCATCTATGCCATACTTGGAAAGATACGATCCCCATCTGATAAAGGAATCAATCGACAAGGTAGGTGCTGACAAGTGCGTGATGTCTACAGATATGGGTCAGCGATTCAATCCTCACCCAATTGATGGAATGAGACAATTTATCCTTGGCATGAGTAGACTTGGAGTAAGCGAGTCAGATATCAGAATGATGACATCGCTAAATCCATGCAAGCTATTGGGTCTGGATTAGAAGCGAAATTCGATAGATTGACGGACAAAACGCCATTTTGGCGTTGACGGTGACTATTGGCGTCATGATGCATTGTCGGAGCCAGATCTCTTCTCCCTTATGCTTGCCCGGCACCTTCGATGTCAGAATGATTCCTGTCTACCTGTACGCTTGCCAGATCTTTTCCACCTGTCATTAGATATTCGTTAGATCAAGTCTGACACGCCTGCACCTCCTTCCAAGCTTCTGTTGGATGATCCAGCGTTTTTCCGCTCGTTCAGCTTAACAATAAACTGTCTATAACTGGTAGTGAAATTATTTCGGGAAAGGAGAGCCAGAAGCAGCTGGTCTCTTTTCAAGAAATCATTTCATCTCTGATAATATAGTATAGTGCGCCTATGTGAAGTCTGTATTTTATTCTTTCGCCTGAAAGTTCCGTTAAGAATTCGGGTGACGGGCGGCTTTGTTCTCCCTGTTGACCGTTGGGTGACATTCTTAGTCAGTCAGCGACCTGAAGAACTAACTTCTCGCTTTTTTCATTTCTTCCCCATATTCACTTCTTGATTGCAAGGCAGAGTTCTCTTGAGTCTGTGTGGCTCTGACCACCTCTTCCTGTTCAGAAGATGACTCTTGATAAACTATTTTCATCAAGAATATGTCAGTGTCATTGAGTTCGGTCTGACCTGTGCTTCCGACAGTGTATCGTTCCATTTGCATTTGGCATACACTAAACATTGTTGTCAAGCAACGTAACTCTACCTATTGTGCCAAGACCCGTAGAAGTGATCAGCACATCATTCGTCTTAAGATGGGATTGCTGATTATTGTCAACAAATGTTCTCAAGACATGGTCAATATCCCAATCAATCCCTTCATTTGTGACATTACTAACCTTAATGATTGGAATCCCCTCGGTAACATAAACATCTGCTGTCTTTCCCTTGATGATTTGAAGAACGCCTTCTTCGGCCAATCTACCGATGGTCTCAAGTCCATAACCCTTCTTCTCTGCAATCGTTTGAAGGTGTATATCTAAATCAATGTCGCGCGGATCGTACCACTCAAAATCTATGCGTCTAACACCTTTGGTAAGCTTTGTTTCAAAGAACCTAGACGGTTGACTCCAATGATTTTCCCTATGTGGTGGAATGGTTCCTGTCTTCCTAAATTCGAAGTACGCATCGCGGATTTGAAGTGTCTCGCCTACTTAGTAGGTCAAACTGAAAGACGTTGTCTCTCTACTCATGGGTTGAGTTAACAACGTTAATGCGTTAGCGTTTGTTTTGATATTGTCATGTTCATCAGTAATCTCTTGTCTAAATATCAAAAGATTTGCAGATTATTATTTCAGATAGTTTTCAATCTTGTCTTGTGATCTGTATCCAAGCACGTCCCTAGCATCGGTTAAATCAAAAATTGCTGGACTGTTGTCCGAGGTCCCGTAGAAGATGCCAAATTTGAGGTTAGTCTCTAGACTCTTGTGTATTAATTGCGCCATGTCTTGATCACTGATCCACATCGCAATAAAACTCTCAGGGGAGTATTTCGCGCCTTTTATTCTAGGATTCTTGCCTGAGATGAGTGTCTTATATAGCTCAGAGGGGTTTTCCTGGAAAGAGCAAGCGCCAATTCTTAAGCAAATGACTGATATGCCGAACTTATCACAGTAATATCGGCCTAGGGATTCCCCAAAGACTTTGCTCACACCATAAAGGCTGTCAGGTCTCAAAGGTAAGTCAGAACGGATCAAGTCTTTCTTACCTTCTATTACGTCGAACCCATTTACGTGATTCGAACTCGCAAAGACAACCTTCTTGATACCGGCTATTCTTGCAGCCTCAAAGACGTTATAAGTACCAATTATATTCCTTTCAAGTACAGAGGGCCAATTGGCATTACCTTTCGCATCAGCGGCTAGGTGAACTACAGCTTCAATTCCCCTCATGGCACGAAGAACGGACTGAAAGTCAGATATATCAGCGGTAACGGCTTCTTCGTTAACTGAGGAATCTAGAGATCTGTGGTGCCTCATGAGTTTGAAGGAGTATTTATCACAGGTTTTCTTCAGAATAGGGATAATCGCTCGCCCTATTCGACCACTAGCTCCTGTCACAAGTACCTTCAAGATCAGAAGACCTCCACGCGCCTACCAGTGACTAATTAGTTTTCTGGTGGAGATTAGATTAGCCCACCATCTTCTTGACATAGCTTAGTGCTTGCTTCATGGCATCGTCGGGATTCGGCTTGAGATCTGCGGTAACGGTAAGAGGACCATCATATCCTATGTCTCTAAGAGCTTCGAATATCGCGCGAAAGTCTATGTGTCCCCAGCCGGGAGCTAAATGATTGTTGTCAGCTATATGCATATTTCTGAGGTGCCTTCCTCCTCGCCTTATGGCATCTTCTATGGACTTCTCTTCGATGTTCAAGTGAAAGATGTCTCCCATGATCTGAACTCTATCAGATCCAACTTCATCTCTCACCTTCAACGCATCCTCAACAGTATGCATTACCGAGCCTTCAAAGCGGTTAGCAGGCTCAACAGCAAGTATCATATTACCTCTCAAGCTTCTGGCAGCTTCACGCAGTCCTTCCACGCAATTCCTCCACGAAATATCATATGGCGCTTCAAGTTGAATACCTTGAGCAGACGCTCCTATTTGGATAATGTTTGTTCCGAGCTCTTCTGCGATAGGAATGCATTCTTTGACGTATTCGATACCTCTTCTTTGGATGTATTCATTAGGAGAAGCCAGATGGAGCTTATAGATCTTGAACATAGAAAAAGTTCCCACAGCGGAAGCCCTAAGATTATTTGCATCTAGAGCCTTCTTCAGCCTCTGAACATCAAGCTCACTTGGCCATTCCTTGAAGTTGACCTCCATTCCTTCGTACCCCATACTGCCCCCTTTCTCTATAGCGGTGGTTATGGGCAACCCATATCGTTCATATGCATTCGAACTAAAACAAATTGACATGCCACCCGTTGTGTAAAAGTTATATATATATCCCGCTTATCTATATCAAGTAAAATATGTCCCAAAAGGTCATTTCTACCACTCTATAATACTAAAATAATCCAAAAAATGAGTCTAATTTATACCAGATTTACTCTCAGATAAGTTAAACCTCGAAATTAGCAGATGTCGTGACTATCAATACTGGACTCATTACATGCGTTCCGGTTGTCCC
>CAZAXO010000010.1:0-23871 GCA_964489085.1 uncultured Candidatus Bathyarchaeia archaeon | reverse complement strand
GCATAGCCTTGATCAAGATCGTCGCTGGTTCTATGACATACTAGCCGCTCAGATTAGATATTATAAGCCTGATGTACTCCTCAATCAAATAATGCCTTTTATTAGCTGTCAATTTCTTCAGAATATAAAACCATATGTACGATTATTGGTTGGGCAACACGCAGCAAAACAGCTAGGCGATAAAGAGAATTGGAGTGTCTATGATCTAATAATTTCATCCTTACCAACAATTATCGAATGGTTTAACGCTAAGGGAATACCTGCCGAACTGCATAGGCTAGGGTTTGAACCCAGAATCTTAGAGACAATACAACAAGAAAAAAAGACTTATGAAATAACTTTTATAGGAAGTTTATTCCAAATCCATCGAAATAGATTTGTTTTGTTAGAACAATTATGCAAAAGGTTTAAACAATTAAAGATTTGGTCTCCTTCGATTCAATACATACCAAAAAACTCATTGATACGAGAACATTACGTTGGACCAGCTTGGGGGCATAAGATGTACCAGATAATGCATAATTCAAAGATCATCTTGAATCACCATATTGATATAACACCGTATGCTAACAATATGCGTCTTTACGAAGCCACTGGAATCGGGTCTTTACTTATTACTGACTGGAAAAAAAATTTGCATGGGATGTTTAATCTTGGTAAAGAAGTAATAGCATATCACAATCCTAGAGAGTGTATAGAATTAATTCAATACTACTTGGAACATAATGATGAACGGGAGACAATCGCACTAAAAGGTCAGAAACGAACACTTCGAGAACATACTTATTATCAACGTATGAAGGAACTCGAGAATATTATTCAAAAATATATAGTATATTGACATATTATAATTGGTAGTTAGTTAGAATGATAAATATTAAATTTCTAGTGGAGTTCTAAAGGTTATCATCTTGGAAAAAAATGATGTCAATGCTTCATTGATAAGACTTAATGGTTTCCCTCGAGTTATGCAGATCAGCACCGCTGATATTGCTGGTGGTGCAGAGAAAGTTGCTTGGGATCTTTTTCACGCATATAATGATTTTGAGCTACATTCAATACTCCTAGTTGGTTATAAATTCAGTGACAACCCATATGTTATTTTACTACCTAATACTAAGTATCATAGTCGATGGACACGTTTTTGGATAAAAATTGGAAAACTAATATCTCCTTTCAATAGTAAAGTAAATACTTTTAAAAAGATAAATCATATTGTCCAAATATTAAGTGAACCTCGTCGATATTGTGATATACAACGTGGTCATGAAGATTTTAACTTTCCTGGAACAGCTCACTTATTGGAGTTATTACCAGAGCCCCCAGATATCATTCATTGTCATAACTTACATGGCGGTTACTTTGATCTCCGAATGCTCCCTTCTTTTAGCAAGAACGTTCCAACTATTCTAACCTTACATGATGCATGGTTACTAAGTGGTCATTGTGCTTATTCACTTGACTGTGAACGATGGAAGACTGGATGTGGAAAATGTCCTGATCTAACTCTATATCCATCTATTCGACGAGATGCTACAAGTTATAATTGGAATCGTAAACGTAAAATCTTCTCACGGAGTAGATTATATGTAACCACTCCATCAACTTGGTTAATGCGTAAGGTTAAACAATCAATAATGGCAGAAGCCATTATTGAATCACGAGTCATACATTATGGTGTAAACTTAAAAATATTCTATCCGAGCGATATGCAAGAAGCTCGAGTAGCATTAGGGATTCCTGAAGACGCCAAAGTACTACTCTTTGTAGGCCATAAAACACGTACAAATATATGGAAGGACTATCAAACATTAGAAACGGCAGTTCACCTTGTATCAAATAAATTACAAGATGAACACATTCTTTTACTCTGTTTAGGTGAGAAAAGGAAATCTGAGAGAATAGGTCGTGCTGAAATTTGGTTTATCGATTATCAAAAAGATTCAACAATCGTTGCTCAATACTATAGAGCAGCAAATATCTATATACATGCTGCAAATGCTGATAATTTTCCTTGTACAATTCTTGAAGCATTAGCATGTGGAGTTCCTGTAGTGGCTACAGCGGTAGGAGGAATTCCAGAGCAGGTAAGAGGCTTGAAAATCGATAATTTCAGATTTCGAACTACAGACTTGAATAAATATTCGCTAGATAAAGCAACTGGAGTTTTAGTCCAATCTAAGGATTCGAAAGAAATGGCAAATGTTATAGAATTATTGTTAAATAATGAAGTAGTACTTCATCAATTAAGTGCAAACGCCGCACAAGACGCTCAACAACGTTTTGATCTAAAGCAACAAGTAAAGAGATACCTTGAATGGTATAAGGAAATAAAGGAATATACCTAATAAAAATAAATTATTTTTAGATAATAAAATTAGTTAGTTATATATTGTATTAGATTATAATCAATTTAACCTGAATTTTTCTTATATTCTTCTCTCATTGAACAGCTCTATCTAATCTCATTATTATAGACGATACTTCCTCTTACAATTATAACGTTAATAAAAAAATATTATACCGAATTTGATAGGTATTCTAATAAATCACAGGTAACTAATTGATGGCATGAATTTCAATAAAATCTTAGTTACGGGAAGCAGTGGCACTATTGGCACTAGATTATGTGAGAAATTACTAAAAAGGAATTATGAAGTAGTGGGAGTGGATTTAAAACAAAACAAATGGAGTAAGGAAATTAATGAATCGACTATAATTGGAGATTTACGTAATGAAAAAACACTAGAAAGTTTACCAATAGATATTGATTTAGTAATTCACTTAGCAGCAAATGCAAGAGTTTATAATTTAATAGTAGATCCCAATATGGCGAAAGATAATTTCATTATGTTATTTAATATTATAGAATATTGTAGAATAAAAAACATAAAAAAGTTGATTTTTACTTCAAGCAGAGAGGTTTATGGAAACGCAAAACAATTAACTTATTCAGAAAGAGAAGTTGATATAACAAAATGTGAAAGTCCCTACACTGCCTCTAAAATCGGAGGTGAAGCTTTAATTCATGCCTACAATCAATGCTATGATATTAACTCAATTATTATCAGATTGTCAAATGTTTATGGAATGTACGATAAGAGTGACAGAGCTATCCCACTATTTATCAAATTAACAAAAGAGAATAAAGATTTGATAGTGTATGGTAAAGGAAAAATATTAGATTTTACCTATATCGATGATGCCATATCCGGATTTTTAAAATGTATAGAAAAATTTGATGAAGTACAAAATAATATATTTAATATAGCTTCAGGAGAGGGGACTCCACTAATAGAATTAGCACAGCTGATTTGTAAATATATGAATAGCAAAAATAAGATCGTTATTAAACAAACAAGAAAAGGTGAAGTAGTGAAATTCGTTGCTGATATTTCAAAAGCAAATGAAAGATTAGGCTACGAACCTCAGACAATAATTAATGAAGGGGTAAAAAAGACTATTCAATGGTACAAAGAAAATGTATTTTAAAATATAAATCGAACTTTGATAATTTATGTAGAGAACTGGATCTAAATATATTTCTTTCGTGGAGTACCTACATATCCTCCTTCTTTGAGGTTCTTAATATTTTCTTCGATTTGTAGTAATTCTTTTTCAAAACCTTTTGGCATCTTGATAATTTTTTGTTTTGTGGATTCTTTCATGAATCGTATTAGGACTGTCCACATAGGGATATAAAGTTCTGTCTCTTTTCCTGGAGATAATTTATAAACATATGGATTAGATTCTACGCTAATGTCTTGTTCAGAAGAGAAGAAAGGGGTTCGTTTATAATGAGACCAGCCTATGAAGATAGCCAAAGGTAAATACATTAGAAAAAAACTTAAAGCAAAAATTGTTAAACTTTGAAATATCTTAGTTAAAAAAGGAATATATTCAATGAAAAGTCTATAAAAAATCACAATAAAATTTGCAAAAGACATTAGAAATACTAAATAAGTACTATGACCCATACGAAAATACAGCCAAAGCCTTGCAATGAATCTTTTTAAGTCCATTTTCATACTTACATCTCCACCAATTAATCTGTAATTTGATTGATTTAAATTATTTATACTTTTAAAGATGCTTTTAGTTAGCTAGTTGCTAAATGATGATGAAAATTATATCCAGTTCTGATTAGAATAATTTCATTTCATGACGAAGATAGGGGCTGATTAGATATTGAAACAGTTCTTTTCTCTATAGAATATTGTTGTCCTTTTAGATAATAAAGGGCCGGTAGATATGCCCCAAAAGTCAATTCTCTTAAATCCTTTATTTAATAAATAATTTATTCCCGTATAATACCGTTCTCTTTGAGAATCATCTAGTATAATTACTCCTCTAGAAGATAAAGCTTTTAGAGCATTTTTCATGCAGTTAACTCTGTCTTGTCCATCAATAATAATGATGTCATAAGCTTCATTTGTTTGTTGAACTGCCTTTGAGTATTCCCCCGAGTATTCAAGTTCTTTATATAGAATATTCGCATTGCGAGGAAGTTTATTTTTCATAAAATCATACCAGTTTCGATCATGCTCAACTCCATCTACTTTTCGTACATACTTTGAATAAAAGAGTGTTGAATAGCCGGAACCATACTCAAACATTTTCATTTTTTTATCTAGCCTCGTTTTAATAAATTCGATGAATGAATAAGTGAGCCAGGGTAAAGGATTGCCATCTCGATCAACTATTTTCTCAGTTTTAAAAGATTTGATCCATCCGCATTCTACAAGAAAACCTCTTTCACTGAGGTTAAGCAAAGTTAATTCCATTTTGTTTGCATGAAAATAGAGAACTCGTTTTCTTATTCCTAAAAGATTTAGTGTTTTATGGTATGTATTCTTGATTATTTTTTTCAAAACATTTCCACATTTTATGTCCATAGAACATTCTAATTAAAAATTACCATGTTAGCTAACTGATGACTTTCGAAAATAATCCTAATCTACCTTGTACCTTTCTCATTAATGACTTGGTTACAACAGATTCTAATAAAAAGAAGAGAAAATAGTCGAATATCTTAGAAAAGATTGGAATAGAGATGCTAGCTAGTGTAAATAATATTAAAACATCACATTTTTAGGAACTCTTAATTGATAAGTGAATAATAGATGCGATTAAGTAAAAAAATATTGATGTATAATGTGTTAGTTATTTTATTATTATTTACTGTATACTTAACAAGTATTGGAAAACCTACCTACAGTTTCTCATATAATTCTAATGAATCAGCTTTATTTAAGGAGGCTAATTTTGTTGTCATTGGGAAAGTTAAGAGTCTATCATATAAACTAGATAATAATATAATGTATACCCATATTAATATCTCTGTCATTACTGTTGAAAAAGGAATAATTAACTCTAATCATATACTCATTAAACATATGGGTGGAGACTTCGGGAACGGCACTATCTATTGGCGATCTGACCAACCGAGCTTTATGGTAGGAGAGAACGTAAAGGTTTTTTTAAAGAATCCATCGAAGAACGCATTCCCCGTATTAAAGGGGGCTAAGGGCAAAGCTTCTTTGGATGAGATCCATGAGCCCCTAAAAGAACGTACGGCTGCAGGATACAAGCTTCATTGGTACAAACCTGGGGTGGGATGGTCTTCTTCAACGAATAGACCTGGATCAGATTGGTATGGCCCCTTAGAATGGGATGATACTAGTATCCCGGTAGGATATTGGATTGATACACGAAATATGCCAGCTGGAATCATCGAATCCTCTTTCATTACGTCTGTACAAAGTTGTTACCAAACATGGGAAGATGATCCTTTCTCATACATTGACTATGACTATCAAGGAGTTAGAACAGATAGGAATCCGAGCAATGATGGAATAAATATTTTTTGTTGGAGGAGTATTGATGGTCCAGGAGATACCCTAGGGGTAGCCTCTACTTATGCGTCATATAATTTAGGAGACTATAATTCTCTTAGGATAACTGATTCTGATATTGAGCTTGATACAAGTGAACCCTGGTCTTCTGCTGAAACTTGCCCGTCAAATAGATATGATGTTCAAAACACCGGCACCCATGAGGTAGGCCATACTACGGGGCTAGCTGATCTCTATGATTCTGAAGATACTGAAATGACCATGTACGGATGGTCCTCTTTAGGGATGATATCTAAAAGAGATTTAGCATGGGGTGATCAAGCTGGGATTCAAACTATATACCCTGAAGAAACTCATTCTGTTACGGTTACTACGCCTGGTTTAGATTCCGCGGTTGATATTATTCAGTATGTTGAGGATGGGGTTCCTAAGACGGGTAGTATTCTCTCAGGGTCATGGACAGGAACCTGTGACTCTGGAAGTGTTTTGAGTATAAATGATGTGGTTCTTTTGTCTAGTAGTGAACGGTATCATACGGGGGATACACATTCATGGGTGATTAGTGAGGGTCAAACCGTTACCGTTACGTATTATCATCAGTGGAAGCCGTCAATAATTCTTGATGGTGTAGATGGAGGTGACACCGTTGACATCGTTGAGAGAACCCTCGATGGCTCTACGGTACTCGTTACAGGAGTCTCATCCTCTCCGTGGAGTGACTGGTGTGATGAGTCAGCGATACTTGGTTTCAGTGATTCAACGTCGGGGGGAAAGATCACGAATGATCAATGTTCGTGGACGGTGACTGACGCCTTCACGGCGACGGTGCACTATCAAATCCTCTATTTACTCTCTGATTTTCCTTATCCTTTCATCGGTGAAGTTGAGGCTACTGCTGTTGTTCCAGTGAGTGATGGGCATGGTCCTTGTGGAGCTGCGCATACGATGGATACGATGGGGGGGATCCGTATTGGAAACCGGTTAGGTGTGGAGGGGAAGACGGTGGAGACGGCGATGGATAGCTACGGGTACCTCTCTGTATACGATTTTGATTTAGCGACGGTTTCGATGGTGGATGTTGAGAGTAATTTGATTGTTATTGGGGGTCCAGGGGTTGATCAGGTTTCCTATTATTATAATGAGTTGGTGGATGATGGGGGTGACCGTGTGTTGCCTGTCCTGTTTCTTCGTGATGGACTGGGTGATTTCTTATCGGTTCCCTCAAGTGGGAACGTTTACCGGATAGAGAGGGGGGGCAGTGGTAACGTGGTGGCTGACTATGCGGTTATCGAGTTGTACGCTGATGTTGGACGGTATGTGCTTTTAGTGTATGGGTTAGGTGGTGAGGGGACGAAGGCGGCATCTGAGGTGGTAGCAGATTATAATGAGTGGAGTTTATCGGGTCAAGCGGTTATTGTCAAGTATTTTGACGATGATGGTGATGGATACTTGGATACCATCAACATCGTGGAAACCGTGAGCTAACCCTGAAACACTAATTAACGTACTGAAAATTATTCTAGTATATAGAGACTTTTGATGAATGAAACTAGCTAGATTACTGGCTCTGTTATCATAGTACAGTCAATGAATAGATTATGAGAATATACCTCTACCTATTGCCTTAAACATAGTTTCATCTTCAAATTCATTTGGATCATATATTCTTCTACCATCTACTATCACAGGTTTTTTCATAAGTTCATTGTAAACCTCTGGTTTTAATTTCTTGAATTCATTCCATTCGGTTAAGATTATTGCACAATCATTATCTTTCAAGCATGCTTGAGGCGACTTAGCATATTCTATTTTTTCACCGAATAATTTGTAGACATTCTCTAATGCCATAGGATCATATACTATAACGTTTGCTCCTTTTTGAATAAGTAGATTAATTACTTTAATCGATACTGCATCTCTTATATCACTAGTGCCAGATTTGAAGGCTAATCCTAGGATACCTATCCTCTTAGAAGCGAGATTTCCTAGTAACTGTTCAACCAATTTAATTATCTGTAATGGTCGTTCCTCGTTTATCTTCAATGTTGCATCCAACAATGGAAGATCGATTTGTGATTGGTGAGCATGGAACCTTAAAGCTTCTAGATCTTTCTTGAAGCAACTTCCACCCCATCCTGCTCCAGCACCAAGGAAGGAACGTCCGATCCTTTTATCCAATCCGATGCCATCAGCTATATCTGTAACATCTGCTTTGGAATGTTGTTCACAGAGATTAGCTAACATATTGATGAAACTTATCTTCATAGCAAGAAAGGTATTATTTGCATATTTGATTAATTCAGCATTGATAGGCGTTGTTTTGATTAGAGGAGGAAGAGTATCTCGATAAAAATTTTTATAGAGGTTTTCTAAGGTTGTTCCAGACCGTTTATCAACTTCACCTATTATTATCCTATCGGGATGCAAGACGTCTTTGATAGCTGATCCTTCTCGAAGAAACTCGGGATTTGCACATAAACCATAATCTTCCCCTATCCTTTTATTTGAATATCGTTCCAGTGCTGGTTTTATAAGATTCTCTGTTGTTCCTGGTATAACTGTGCTTTTTACAACAATAAGATGCCAATCGTCTTTCTCTGATAAAGCAGTTCCTATAGTCTTAGACGCTTCTTCAATCTGAATTAGATCTATGTTTCCATCAGGCTTACTGGGAGTTCCAACAACTATAAATGTTATATCACTATCCAATACCGCCTCTATGGGATCGGATACAAAAGATAAAGATCCTTCTCTAATAACACTCTCTAATAGTTCTTTCAATCCACATTCATAAAATGGCGGCTTCGAAGCCTGGATCAAATTGAGTTTTCTCTTGTCAGTATCATAACAGATCGTCTTGAATCGTTTATTAGCAAAGCAAACTGCTGTAGTAAGTCCAACATATCCCATACCAAAAAACGATAACCTCACTATAATCCTCCTCTCTACCATATAAGATTCTTTTCTAGCTAAAAAGAAGGAGAATCCTTAATCTAAAAGTCTTTTACTAAGTAGCAAGATGCTACTTGAAATAATAACAGTTGTTATTTATCTTTCACCTTTTAATCGAAGTTGATAAGATCGTGTTATCGCATTCCAATAGGTCTCCGGTGTTCCTATCTCCAATTTTACACAATCATCTTCTATATGATCAGCATAGACGTTGAATCCCTTTTTAATGAGTTGATTTATCGCATCCGTCAATTGTATTTCACCACCGTATCCAGGCTCCAACAATTCAAGTACAGAAAAAACTATCGGTTTAAATACATAGAAGGGAAGAATAGATGTCCTAGTTTTTGGTTTACTCGGTTTTTCAATAGCAGATAAAACTTTCAGACACCCTCCTTCCACGATCGTCTCTACAACACCATAATGTTCAGGATCTTGCACATCACAGACAAGAAAAGAAGCAGCAGCCTCCTTCGTTTGATGAAGAGCAAATAATCTTTTCAAATGTGATACATCTTTCGAGATGATATAAGTGTCACCAGCAACTACCAGAAAATCGTCTTTTGAAACAAAGCTTTTTGCTCTCAGAACTGCATCTCCAAAACCTTTTGGTTTAGGCTGATTAATCCATATAATCTTTGATTTTTCAATTTTATCATAGAAAGAGCTGAGCTCTTCTTCTACATTATTTTTTCCAGTTTGTGATAGCTCCTGTAAAAAAGAATAGTCGGGAGTAAAATGATCTTCAATAGCTCTTTTACCTCGTCCGATAACTATAGCGAACTCTCGGATTCCAAGAGTATAGAGTTGTTCGAATAACACTTGTAATAAAGGTTTTAAAATTAAGCCTTTCTTACTCTCAACGAAGATAGGTAGCATCTCTTTAGGGAGTTCTTTGCTTATAGGTAGAAGTCTTGTTCCTTGCCCAGCAGCAGTTAAAATAGCCTTATCAATCATTACTTAATACGCTCCGTAGTAGATGATACTCCTATTTTCTATTGATTAATAAAATAAATATTTCAATTATTTATTTAATATCTTTAATTCAATATACTTTCTAGAATGTAACTTCGATTCTTCTATTAGAAGAAAATCCTTAACCAGTAGGATTTCCAATCGTGAAAAAATAATGACAAGACTACCAGAAAAAGTTTGGGAAATGGTTCTTCAGTCAATACCTATTCCTTGTGTCGATGTAATTATTGCAAGGGACTTTGAGGTTTTGATTGGTTTTCGCGTTATAGAGCCTTATCGGAATGTCTGGGCACTTCCAGGAGGAAGGATTCTAAAGAGTGAATCTCCTGAAGAGGCTGTAAGGCGTACCATTAAAGAGATTGGTATAGTAGCTGATATACAATTTTTTGTAGGAGTCTTTCCAATAAGATTCCCCAAACATCCACAAAAAAGATACGATATCCCACTATGTTATGTAACGAAGTGGAAGAAGGGAAAACCTAGACCTACTTCTGAGTTAACTAGGTTCAGTTGGGTTACACCTCAAAACCTTCCCAAACGAATAGGAAGAAACTATAGAAAGATGATAAAAGAAGCATTCTCCTCAAAGAATGAAAACACGTGATTTTAGTTCTACATTTAGATCCACTAAATTCTTGGCTATATCTTTGTAGCAATTACCTAATAAGAAACACATCTAATCAAAACTATCTCTATATACAATACTTAATATTAAGAAACCCATTTTATTTTACTGGAAACACAAATAAATACAAGAAACTAGCCAGCAACCTCAAGAATCAATACTTAAGAAAAACTAGATTTTTGAAGGATCCGTGGCTGAAATTAGTTAGCCTTTTTTTCGATAGATTCATAAAGTCAACCATACTTATTGTACATGAAGAGAACATGGTTAAGATAGGGCTAGTGGGGAAAACTAATACAGGGAAAACAACCTTCTTTAATGCCGCTACCTTGATGTCTTCAGAAGTCTCCACGTATCCCTTTACAACGAAAAAAGAGAATATTGGCCGCGCCTCTGTCAAGACCCTCTGTGTCTGCAGGGAAATGGAAGTTCAGGATACTCCAAAAAACAGTCAATGCATCGATGGATGGCGCTTCATACCCATTGACCTTATTGATCTCCCCGGCCTTATAAAAGATGCGCATAAAGGAAAAGGATTAGGAACCCAATTCTTAAGTATTGTAGGACAAGCCGATGCGCTTCTTCACATTGTAGACGCATCAGGCAGCGTCGACGCTGCAGGAAAAATAACCAAACCTGGACTGGGAAACCCCGTAGCAGACGTCTACGACATAGAGTCAGAGATCGATCTCTGGTTTACAGACATTATACAACGATCACAGAAGCAGACACTGAAAGCCATAAGGGAAGGACATAGTTCAACGGCAACCGCGTTAAGCAGTAATTTAGCAGGGCTTAAAGTGAAGAGGTCACATATTGAATACGCTCTAGAGTCAAGCAACCTTACCAACAAATCATTTAACAAATGGAATGAGGATGATCATCTAACCTTCTCTAAGAAAGTTCGAGAAGTCGCAAAGCCAACAATAATCGTAGCAAATAAAATGGATATTGGAAAAGCAGATGAGAATTTTCAACGGCTCACTGAAGCATTCAGTGATCGTCTTGTAATACCTGTCAGCAGTGAAGCTGAACTAGTGCTGAAAAAAGCTGAACGACAAGGCTTCATCAAGTATGTGCCAGGTGAAGAAGTATTCAAAGTGCTAAAAGAACAACAGTTAACAAAGGAACAGAAATGGGCTCTAAACTATGTGGAACAGAGAGTGCTGTCAAAGTGGATTAGAACCGGAGTACAATTCGCGTTAAACACGTGTACCTTCAAACTCTTAGGGATGAATGCGGTGTACCCTGTGGAGGATCTTACCAATCTCTCTGATAGAGAAGGAAATATATTACCCGATGCGTTTCTTGTACCACCTAATGCTTCAATTAAAGAGATGGCGGCTCATATCCATACAGATTTAGCGAAGACGCTCCTTCACGCCGTTGATGCGAGAACAGGGCTTAGATTACCTTCAAATTATAAAATCATGGATCGCGATATCATCCATATCGTTTCTACGAGACACCGATGATAAACGTTGAAGCGGTTATCCACTTACCATCTTTAGCAGATCCGCTTTTGTTATGATACCCTTAACTGATCCCTTTACGGTTACTAATACAGCTGGTGAATAGCGTAGCAACATTGACACGATAGTTACTGGTGTTGCAGAATCGACAATTGGGAAAGCTTCATTCATAATCTCTTCAACAGACAACACGGAGAGACGATTCGGATCTCCAACCTGTAGTATAGCACTTATAATCGTACTCTCCGTTATACTCCCGATAATGCGTTCCTTCTGGTAGACGGGTAATTGAGAATAGCCTGTGCTACTCATCAACGATGAGGCTTCAGAGACGGAAATATGACTATCCACTCCCTTCACCTTCTTACTCATTACATCAACTGCACGTAACTTCTCTTTTGATTCCAAGTTCTCTAATACGTCGAAGATCGCCTTCGCTAACCGATAGGAGGGATTAATCGTACCAGCTTCTATCTTCGCTATAAGAGACTGGCTTACAGCCGCCAATTTAGCGAGTTCCCGTTGATTAAGATTAAGACTTTTCCGTCGTTTCGAAATTTCCTTAAGTAATGGAAGCACTCTGAACAACCACCAATATTCCAATCAGAATAATAGTAACAACAGAAAATAATAAGTTAACTATAATTAGCCCTTAACTTATAAGATGTAGAAGGTAATACAATATGAGAAATATCCTTGTAAACTCTTTAAAACAGACGCCATTACAGAATCAACCAATTGAAATATGTGAACGTAAGGGAATAGGACATCCAGATACTATATGCGATGACCTCCTAAACAACCTCTCAATAGCTCTCTCAAAAGAATACTTGAAACGCTTCGATAGAATAATGCATTATAATGTAGATAAAAGCCTCCTCGTCGCAGGTGAAGTAGAAAGACGCTTTGGAGGAGGCAAGGTAACTAAACCTATGCTCCTTGTGTTAGGTGACAGAGCAACCTTCACCGTCGATGATGAAGAGGTTCCTATCGAAGAGATCGCTATTCAAACCGCTAAACAATGGTTCAACAAGAATATGCGATTCGTCGATCCTGTAAAACATATCAAGTATCAAGTTGAGATAAAGAAAGGATCGGAGGCGTTAACAGATATCTTTAAACGATCATCGAATATACTCCCCTCAAATGACACATCAGCTGCTGTGGGCTTTTATCCAATGACAGAGACCGAAAAAGCAGTTCTTGACGTAGAGCGGTATCTTAACTCAAAAGACTTTAAAAAACAATATCCTGGAACAGGTGAAGACGTTAAGGTTATGGGAATACGCCAAAACAACGATTTACATCTAACAGTTGCAATGGCGTTTGTAGACCAATACGTAACAAGCGAAGATAACTATTTCACGCAGAAGAGTGAAGTACTAGAGACGCTACTTGACTTCCTATCCGCTAAAACAGATATGGAATCATCAACTATAGATCTCAATACCCTTGATAAACAAGGAAGAGGAATGGGGGGGATGTTCCTCACTGTTTTAGGGACGTCAGCAGATGATGGAGATTGCGGTCAAGTTGGTAGAGGAAATCGTGTTAATGGACTGATTTCGCTTAATAGACCAGGAAGCTCTGAAGCAGCAGCAGGTAAAAATCCTGTCAGTCATGTCGGCAAAATCTATAATCTCTTAACCTATCGAATAGCGAAAGAAGTGTATACGAAGGTACCAGGCATTTCTGAGACGTATATCTGGCTCGTAAGTCAAATAGGACGACCTATAGATCAACCTTTGATCGCTTCAGCAGAACTTGTACTAGAGAAAAATACTTCTCTAAAAGATGTGTCAAGTGATGTTCAAGAAGTAATAGAATCGGCTCTTATGAAAATAAATGATTTTTGCGAAGAACTTATAGAAGGACGTGTATCGGTCTGTTAATAACTACGAAAGAACCTTAAAGATAGAGCAATTATTACTACGAGGATGTACCTAACTAGCTCCTTGATGATGGGATCAATGTCTATTACGGAGCTGTTGAAGTATAGATAGGAGTAGCCCAATAAAACCTGATTCAGCTCACTCCTTAATCCTAAATGAGTGATGGCGACGCTAGCAACCTCATTTGTTTGGGTTAATATTTATGAGGTATAGAACAGCAATCTTTGTGAAGATATAAATTTTGTATTAAATACGGTGTCAGACTATGATTAAGACTTTTGTAAATGTTCTTCATACATCTTAAGCATAGCTTGGATCCGTCTTGTTGTTTCTTTATGCAAATTTCCTTCTAGTGTTATTTTTAGTTGACGTGCAGTTTCAATAGTTAAGCGTTGACTTTCATATTTTTGAACAAGTTGTTCTGCGGATAATGTGAATATGTCTTCTACAAACATAACACCTGCTTCATTAAGGTCAAACATAGTTATCAATATTAGACTTATCAGTTCTTACTATAAAAAATGTTGTTTAAAAATCAAAAAATATCAGTTAACCAGCTAAAATTAATACATTATCTAAATTAGATTCTTAACCATGTACGGTAGCTAGTTAAGGAGAATCAATTTTTAGAGAACTCTATTTGGCTAGTAATAGTTAAAACTTACAATACATGCAAGAAACAAGTGATATAATACAAAATGGATGACTCAATTTGAAGAACTTCCCTACAGTGTCTACTACGAGAAGAATCGTAGGATCATCTCTAAAGATAACCCTTGTCTTTATCGTAGCTACATATTTGTTATCAATTATCTTAGGTATTTATATTATGTATGCACCAAACTTTGGTTTAGAATATGTACAAGATTCTTCACAAATGTACTTTATTGTTTATATGATAGGATTCTCATCTCCTTATCAAGTGAGCAGAGCTGCATTATTCGCATCGCTCATAACAGTTTATGTGATAAGCTTCGTTTTTGCAGCAAGTCTTAGACCAGGTATAATAAAAACGTTAAAAAAACCGTGGAAACAACTCTCTGATTTAACGAGTAATTGGCTTACGATTATGCCTATACTGTCTGGTATGGTTTTAATCCTTGTGATAACCCTTCAGAGTTTACAGGAAACTATGGGAGTTCCAACAGGCAGTATAAGCTTTTCTAATCCATACGAAGAATTACTCGCTCTAACGTATTCCCCCGTGATAGAGGAGATAGGCTTCAGACTTACTCCAATAGGTACAATTGTAGCGTTATCCTTGATTAAACATAATAGAATATCAACGATCATCGTAGCGTTCATATGGCCTGATGAAGGTAAACGGTTAACAGGTTTACAAACGATTCATAACAATGGATGGGAGGGAATTAAGTTGTCTGAGTGGATAATGATAGCTATTACCTCAAGTATTTTCGGTTTAATTCATTACCTTGGCGGAGGAGGTTGGAATGTAGGAAAGATATCTAGTGCAGCAGTAGCGGGAACAGCACTAGCAATCATATACTTATGGAAGGGAATCCACGCATCCATCTTATTTCATTGGTTCTTTAACTATTATGGATACCTATGGAATCTCGCAACATCGATACATCATAGTATCTTCACTTATCTCAATACAATAATTTACTTAACCACGCTAAGTTTAGGCATTATCGGGTGGATCCTTATAACTAAAAAACTTCTCATAAACCAAAAGAAGAACTCACTAAAAAATGATCAAATTTTTAAGGTTTAAAGTAGGGAATTGATGAAAGTAAACGCTATGGTGAAAACGTATTTGGCTATCACTAATCTTCCCCCACGATATGATTTCAATCAATATGAAAATAAATGGCAGAAACATTGGAGAAAACATCATGTATACACCTTCAAAAAGAATGATAACGTTAGACCAACTTATGTAATTGATACCCCTCCACCATACCCCAGCGGCGAATTTCATATGGGTAATGCCCTCAACTGGTGTTACATAGATTTTATAGCAAGATATAAACGAATGAGAGGCTACAATGTCCATTTCCCTCAAGGATGGGATTGTCATGGTCTACCCACAGAAGTTCGTGCAGAAACAACTTTCAAAGTAAGGAAAAGAGACCTTCCAATAATGAAATTCAAGGAACTCTGTGTTAAACTCACAAACAAATATATCAAGAAGATGAGGGAAGCTATGAAGCGCATAGGTTTCTCTATTGACGACTCGCTTGAGTACAAGACGATGGACCCCGACTATTATCGTCTCACACAACTCTCATTCATTGAATTATATCAACTCGGCAAACTCTATCGTGGAGAACATCCAGTCAATTGGTGTCCACGATGTGAAACAGCAATAGCTGAAGCTGAAGTTGAGTATACTACCAAAGAGGGGAGATTGAATTACATACTCTTTAAAGTAAATGGTAAAGATTTACTTATTGCTACCACGAGGGGGGAACTCCTTCCAGCATGTGTAGCAGTAGCTGTCCATCCGGATGATGATCGCTACAAAGAGTTGCCAGGAAAGACCGCTAATATACCTTTATTCAACAGAACTGTTCCTATAATTTCGGATCGTGAAGTCGATCCTCACTTTGGAACAGGTGTAGTAATGATCTGCACTTTTGGAGATAAGACAGATGTACGATGGCAGAAAAGACATGATCTGCCAATTGTAAATGCACTTACAGATGATGGGAAAATGACCAGTGAAGCAGGTAGATATAGGGAATTGACTGTGAAGGATGCGCGAGAGAGAATCATTAATGATTTAAACGAAAAAAAATTAATTACAAAGGAGGAAAAGCTAACCCAAAATGTTGGAACCTGCTGGAGATGTCATACTCCTATAGAGATCCTTGCAAAACAACAATGGTTTATGAAAACTCGTGATATGACGTCGAAAGTATTGGAATGGTCAGAGAAGATAAAGTGGATACCCAACCATGCGAAAAATCGGCTTCAAGATTGGGCGAAATCCCTCGATTGGGATTGGGTAATATCAAGACAACGAATCTTTGCTACTCCAATACCAGTGTGGTACTGTAGAGATTGCAAAGAAATAGTTGTAGCTAAGAAGGAGGAACTCCCCGTAGATCCAAGATTTGAAAATCCAACTGTTTCAGGATGTCCGAAGTGTGGATCAACAGAGTTTATTGGTGAAAGCGATGTTATGGATACTTGGATGGATTCATCGATTACATGCGCTGTTCATGCAGGATGGCCCGATGATCAGGAGATGTTTGAAAGACTTTTTCCAGCAGATCTCCAACCTAATGGATTAGATATAATTAGAACATGGGATTACTATTTATTAGTAAAACATTTAGCATTATTTGGAAAGGCTCCATATAAGAATGTGCTAGTCAATGGTATGGTAAGAGGTGCAGATGGACGGATGATGCATAAATCATATGGGAACTATGTAGAAGCAGGAGAAGTATTAGACAAATATGGTGCTGATGCCCTACGACAATGGTCTGCTGCAGGAGGAGCTACCGGCAACGATATTCCATTCAAATGGAGTGAAGTTGAACACAGTAAAAAATTTCTAACAAAATTCTGGAACGCTACTCGCTTCATCTTATCTCATCTACATGACTATGAAATGAACGAGAACAAGCCTGAGTTAGAACTTCTTGACAGATGGATACTCTCAAAACTTGAACACTTAATAACACAGACAACAGATAGTTTTGAAAAGTGTCAATTTAACACCGCGTTAGAATCTTTAAGACACTTTTCATGGCATATACTTTGTGACCAATATTTAGAGGCAGTGAAGTATCGATTATACTCTGAATCAGCAGTCTCAAGCCGCTATGCTGCACAATACACACTTCAAAGTGTCCTCACAACCCTTGTGCAATTATTAGCTCCGATATGTCCCTATATAACCGAAACAATATATCAACTAACAAGAAAAAAAACGGATCAGAAAAGTACCCACTTAGTTGAATGGCCGAAACCAACACCAAAACTCCTCGACAAGATAGTAGAGGAAGAAGGAAATTTAATAATAGAGATTATCACCATACTGAGAAGAGAGAAAGCACAAAATAGGATTCCCCTTAAAGAAGAGACACCTCTAGCTATAATCAAACTCCACGATGAAAATCAAAAGAAGATCCTGCTACGATACCAAACGATAGTAACAAAAATATGTAGAGTCAAAGAAATAAAAATTGAAGAAAAACCAGAAAAAATGGATATAACAATCGACATTCCAACGAAATGACTATCAATCACCTGTTTAAACGGTTCACGAACTAAATCGATATTGACATGGAATACTCTCTTTATCAATGATATACAGGAATAGATATTTAAAAAAAATAGAAGTGATTTCTTTGCATCGTACTCGTGAATTAGATGTTGAAGAGATCTTCAGTAAATCATTTTATTTATATAAGCAGAATTTTTTAGGATTTTTTATACCATATTTTTTTACTAGTCTCCTCAATAGTCTCCTAATGGTTTGGGTTCGCTCATCTTTACCTCCTACTCCCATCATCACTATCACTACAGGACCTGAAATGGTGATTGACTGGATTACCCGCCTGGTCATGATTTTAATCGTTTATGCAAGTGTAGGATGGATCGTTAGTACATTAATCATAGGATATGCCGTGAAATATACTTCATCTATTGTAGAAGATAAACCAACAACAGCACATCAAGCTTTCAATGAAATCATTCCAAAACTTCCACGTTTACTTGCTGCAAGTTTTATAGTTGATATCTTAATTATGATAGGAGTACTCCTCTTCATAGTACCAGGTATCATATGTGCAGTCATATTCTCCCTTATTGCACCAGTAATAATTCTAGAAAATCAAGGGATTCGACAAAGTTTAAGTCGAAGTCAACGTCTTGTCTCAAGGAGATGGTTGAAGACTTTTATTTTACTTTTATTGGTAATAATACTTATCATAGTAATATCGAGTTTAGGAAATCTACTAGATCTTTTGATTGGAAACCTCGGGTTCATGATATCATCTTTTGTAACTGCTCTTGTCTATCCAATACATGCTATTGCAATAACCTATTTATATTACTCAATGAAGATGAAAGAAAAACAACGAGTAGAAAGAGAAGAAAAACGAGAAGAGTCAAGATCTCTCATACTAAATAAGTATTGTATAAAATGTGGAGTTGCTCTAAATCACATAGCAGTTTATTGCCCTAACTGTGGAGCTGGACAGCCTACTTAAAGGCAGTAGAAACGATAATATCGAAAAGATTTATCATTGAGCATTAATATTAAAATGCGAGAATGATGTTGACTGATCTGCTCGAGAGGGAACATTCCCAATGTCGAGATGCACCTCTACTGACTCATAAAAGTTGTATAATGTATAGAGAATTATATCAGTAAGTAATGGTTTAACAACTTATTTTCCTTAGAAAGTTTGGATAGGGTTTTAGAATAATGATTTTTTCTGTTCAATACGATGTATTGGATAATATACCTTACATCTTGAACAGTGCCATTGATTCACTTGTTGAATCCAATCAAGAGGATGACCGCAATAAGTGCAAAATTGTTCTCGTAGATAATAGTAATATGGAGGAAATACAGGCAAGGGCATAGGAAGATAATATGCGGGAACGAAGGGCACATACATATTGTTATACTCCTATACGAATTATGTTCAACGTTTGATAAAATGAGATGCTTAACCATTATTTACTATATGAAAATGATAACTTTAATTATCTAAGGGCGATTTTTACAACTTTAAATTAATTACGGCGTTCTTCTGACTAACCAATAAATTTAGTTAGTTAATAAGCTGGGCTTTTAGTGAGATATCAAGTTGTAACTTTACTTGACAGTAAAGAAGCTCGTTGTTGAGCTTGGATGATGGCGTCTTTAATTGTTTGTGTTTCAGGGTATTCTGCTTCTAGAGCAAGCTGTTTTGCTTCTCTAACTGCTTTTGTAATTATGAGAGGTAACGATTCTTGAGTTGGTATACCAGCGTTCACTGCTACATGTAATGCGGTAACTGCAGCATTGTTAATCTGGTTACTATAGTCATCTAAGTCGAGTTTAAGCTCTTTACCAGAGAATATTAACTCTTTTGAGGCTGCGCTGATGAGAGATAGCTTCGATTCAACAGGTTTTATTCTAAGTCGTGATAGCAACGACGCAAGGTTAAGAGAAATAACCTCTCCTTTTTTCGCGACGACCGTATCTTTTGATACCCATATAGTTCCTGAATCAATCTTAGTCGGAATCTTTGCAGCTCCAAACTCACTGATAACAGGTCCTGGAGGTATCCCAGTGTTTCCTGTGGGAACCACAACATCCGAATCTGCTGCGTCTCCACCTTTAGCACTCACCTTCACAGTAATCCTATTGAGTAATAAAGCAATTTTGAAGGGATCCATATCGGAAAATAAGAAAACAGCACCTCCCTCTATCTTATCCACCAAACTTTTTAAGGTGGGTTTCTCAGTTTGCACCTCTTCAGCAGCTTTTTTTGCAAGCATCTTTTTAACAACAAGCATCTCTACACGATCTCTTAGACGCTTCCTAATCTCATGAAGTGTATAAGCTCGTACTCTTGAAAGTTCAGCTATAGCTATCACAGGATATTTTGTGAAGCGTTCTTTTAGAACGTTAACCGTATCTCTTTTCCACTTCTGAGGCTCTCTACGAGCATAAACCTGAGACATTACTCAATCACCTTTACAGATGCGCCCATCGTCGCTTTCAACCTGATATTCTCTATATTCCTTGAACCTTTAGGAAGTTTAGCCTCTATCGCGGGGATCACCGCTAATACATTTTCAGCTAATTGTTCATCATCCATGTCTTCGGTTCCAATCCTACACTTAACAGATGGCTGTTCTCGAACTCGTATTCGAACGGTCTTCTTGTGGTGATCTATAACCTCCTTGATATCAACATTTGGTGGAACAGGAGTCGGCATCTTACTTCTTGGTCCTAAGAAGGGACCTAAGATACGACCTGTGATAGGCATTAGAGGAGCTTCAGCAATAAAGTGATCATAGTCATTCACGAGTTTCTTTGCAGTTTTTTTATTATCTGCCAAAGCTTCTAACTCGCTTTTCTCTAACACTTTATCTGCTTCAGCTTTCTTAGCTCGTGAAGCTAGATCTCCTGAGGCTATGACACAAATTTTAACTGGTTTGTTTATTTGATGAGGTAGTTCAATCGCTTCATTTATCCGGTTTTCAGGTCTTTTAAGGTCTAACTCTTTCAGTTTAAAACTTAAATCTATGGATTGTGTAAAGTTTCTTTTCCGCGTTTTCTCCTTCAATTCTTTTACAGTTTTCAGAAACGCCGCTTTGTTTGGCGCCAATTTTTCTCTCTCCAAATGATCGACTAGATAAAGTATAACCTTATAAAAATATTCCTACTGGTTTGAAGCTTCTTGTTTTTCACTGAACTTGCCATCATATGAACCATTATCCACTTCAGCACTTACAACTTTAGCTTCTTTGCCTTCAACAGTAACTCCCATGCTTATACATGAACCCAATATCATTCGAACAATACTCTTCAATGACTTCGCGTAACTATCCGGTAACTTCATCCGAGCGATTCGAATAATCTGCTCCATTGTAAGATCCCCCGCAACTTCAGATCCTGGAGCACTAGAACCCTTCTCCAGTTTAAGCTCTTTAACGATCAGAGCAGATGTTGTGGGTGTTCCTATCTCGATATCAAAATCTTTTGTGTCAACATCTACAAAGATTTTTACAGGAACCTTCATACCACCATAGTCTCCAGTCAACTCGTTTATCTTTTCAGCTATCATCAAAACATTAACACCCAATGGACTTAACACAGGACCAAGAGGGGGACCAGCAGCCGCTTTACCTCCCTCTATCACTACCTCAACTACTTTTTTTTCCGTCATCCATTTTACCTCTCGCTTTATCAATTAGCTTAACATAATCAGCGTGAACAGTTACCGGTAAAATCGCAAAACCCTCCTCAAGAAGCTCTATAGTAATTTCCTCCTTAACCTTATCTATTCCAGTTATCTTTGCTTTAAGTCCTTTAAATGGTCCTGCAACTAATTCAACGGAATCACCTACATTTAAATCAGTTACAACAGGTTTTACAACAATAAACTTCTCAAGATCATCTATACTTACAGTACCTCTCGTGCGTCCACGAGCATGTTTAAGGCCGTGGATTATATCATCGACTGCATGAACACCTGGAGCCTCAATAAAAATGTAGCTCCTTACGGCTTCAGGAACAAAGATACTTGCTACCGGACTTTTTCGAGTAGCTACTCGAGAAGCTATGAGATCAGCGACGGTCTTCTCTTGACCTGTCGTCGTCCTCACTGCGAAGATCAGCATCTTAGATTTAGCCATTTTTCAACTCTCTTACACTATTACTCTATTCATTGGAACCTTGGTTCAACCAGTTGGAGTCGGTGATAAGCCGATTATCCAGAATAAGACTCGTATCATGAAGCCTATAATGCCTAACACAGCTACCCCTAATGAAGCAACTTTAATAAGCATCCAAGCCTCCTTACGACTTGGCTTGTTAATAACCAGCCGTAATCTTCTTAATGATTGAATGAAGTTTTGTATTCCCACGAAGAACCGACTCCTCATATTAAAGATTGAAAGATATTACAATTAATCACTAATGAAGATTGCTAATTACGAGATAATTTAACTTTACTTAATATTAGGAAAAGGATGTCTTTCACTTATTTATTTTTTATCTATTTAACCACTTTTACAGTACTTAAAGCGATATTTAAGATTCGTCAATAGGCTCTTTAGCTAGCTAGCTGGTGGTATAACTAATCAATGAATTTCAATATAATTAAATTGAAGACAAATGAACGTTATTTTTTATATTTATGATGTGTAGAGTAGATAGCTTTTTGTAATATTACAGGGAAGATAAGATTGGGGGATACACTTTTGAGTGATTTGGTAGGAATTATGTTGAAGATGAAGGAGAAAGAAGTCGAAGATAGCATCACAAAACTTGCCTGTAATATTTTAAGAGCATTACTTGTGTTAGGTGGATCCGGATGGAAAGATGAGCTGGATAGTAGCTTAGCAGCGCTTATTTCGATAGAGGAGGATACTGAGTCAAGGTCTTCACTACGGGATAGTGAAAGTGCCATGACTTTACTAAAGGAGAAAGGTTTGATTGAGGATCGGAAAGGAAAGAGAGCGGATGCCGCAGGGAGATCTACTGTAGAAGATACATTATACTCATTGAAGGAGTATACTACCGTTATGCAAGTGTTTGGAACAGATAAACTTGTACTTCAACTAAGAGGACTCTAACAGGGTAGAGGATACTGTAAGGTGCGTGATCCCATCATCCTCTTCCCTGAGGGTGATGTATCTCCATCCAATCTTCCATCTGTTATAGTCTAGAGGTGTTGCTTCCAGATTCTTCATCATTATCTCGATAGCCTCATGGAATTCTTGTTGGTCTCTCTCGGTATCCCATGCAATGCTCCATGAGAAGATTGAGTCTTCACCCACTTTGTAATAGGTGAAATTGTCACCATTCCATCCCGTGGATGCAATCCCACTCTCTTGAGAATCAATGTGGGAAGATAGGAAGACGGATATGAAATATTCTCCAAGCCTATCTGTTCGAAGAATTACATAGGGTGGTAGAGGCGTTGGGGAAGACACTACGTGGAATCCTTCATTTCGTAGATACTTCTCTGGATGAAGAATCTGTTCAGTTGTATTTGGAGTACGATAATACGCATTATTAACAAGATTCCATCCTCCCACACTATGAAGATGAGATACAAAGCTATATCCATACTGATAGGGGAAAAGCCACAGATCAATAAGAGGGGAAGGAATCGAAGCTCCATGGACGGCGGTTCCAGTGGTGAGACTGAGATATTGAGCGTACATATCAGCGGTTACCGACGCGTCACCTTCGATAAGTGCGCTCCACGCTTGAGACGCATCATACCATGAAGTGTGATGATGAGGAAAATGGTCTCCTTGGATGATATGAGTTAACTCGTGAGCCAAAGTTTTAGATCCTTGAACTCGATCGGAGGGATTAAAGTATTCTTCCACTACGTATATCTCTCCACTTGAAGCAGCAGCCATGATAGACCGTGTCTTTTGAT
>CAZAXO010000009.1:0-24359 GCA_964489085.1 uncultured Candidatus Bathyarchaeia archaeon | reverse complement strand
GTCTCTCATCGATAAATGTATGTGTTAAAGTACTGACGGATTTAATGTTCCCTATTAAAAGATGAGCTAAATCAACTATGTGCGATCCAAGGTCTCCTAAAACTCCACTTCCAGCTATTTCCTTCTGCAATCGCCATACTATTGGAAATGAAGGGTCAATTATCCATTCTTGTAGATATCGTGCATGAAATTGATAGATCTTTCCTAGTCTACCCTCATCTATTAGTTTCTTAGCTACTTGGATGGCAGGTATAAATCTATAGTTGAATCCTACCAAATGTTTTACATTTGCTCTTGTTACAGCTTGTAAAATCGTGTTAGCTTCCTTCGAGTTTCTCGCTAATGGTTTTTCACAGAGAATATGCTGGTTATTTTCAGCTGCTTGTATACATGGCTCAGCATGTAAATTATTTGGAGCACTATTTACGAAAAGGTCAATTGAGGAATCATTCACCAGATCCTTCCAATCAGTATAATATTTCGAGTATCCATATCTTTTAGCAGCTTCAGATACTTTCAATTTATTTCTACCGCAGATAGCGATCAATTTAGGGATAGCTGGTGGAGGCCAGAAAATATAGGGCATCTTTTTAAATGCATTGCTATGAGCTTTCCCCATAAAGGCATATCCCAGCATTCCTACACCGATTTTCGGTATCTTCTCGGTCTTTCCTTCAACTTCTCCCATAGCTATGATTCCAAGCTTTTCATCACTCATATTATCATCCTCACCTACCATTGTATAAGTGATCATCTAAAAGTGTATGCATATCTCCTATGTTATCAAGCTAGTTCGCATTGGAAACTCGAAATAAATGACACTTTCTCTTTCATATTACTGAACTACGTTATATATGATAATGTTATAAAGCAATTGATAATAATAATTTGTAGATATATTATGAAAAGAAAATATGCAATTCCACTTCTAAGCATACTCACCTTACTCACATTGAATCATTTAATTAATGATGAAATTTCAGCAGCAGCGACAGGACAATGTTATCCCAATAAACCTAGTTACCAATATTATGAGCCTGTTATATTAACAATCAACACTCCAACTGGAATTAATGATACTGAAGTATTGATATATCTTCCCAATGGTCAAATTAATCGTTTAAATATCGGCAAAATTGGTAGTGGAGTTTGGCAGTATCCAATAGGTGATGTTGGTCCTCCCCCCGGTCAGAGAATGGTACTTCTAAGAGAAGGATCAAATACCTTATACACTACATATTACATGGTTATTGAGCCAACAATCCCTCCAGAACAGACATCCGCTCACACAGTAACGTATTATCAAACCTTTACAGATTCTTCAATTATTACTAAAACCATTACGGAAGCTAAAATAGAAGTTGAAACAATAATATCCACATTTACTCTACCCCCACAATACATCGAACGATTCGATTTATTCTATATCGCATTAATAGTAATCATTGTACTGATAGCAAGTATTATAATACTCTTTTTCAGAATGTTTAGAAAAACATCATAACTATGAATATATAGACAATTATTTTTCTACATCGGAGTATACTGTGACTGTTACACAAGGAATCAATTAACTATGCCTCATAAAAAAACAAATATTTCAAAGTATCTAGTCATTTTTGCAGGGCTTATCACCGTATTAGGCAGTCTTGGATTTGCAAGATTCGGATACTCTATGATTTTACCTGGAATGAAGCGTAGTCTACTATTAACTTATACGCAGATTGGAATAATAGAATCCGCGAATTTCACTGGGTACCTACTCTTTGCTATCATCGGCGGAATCATGGCATCACGCTATGGGCCTAAAATTGTAATATCCACTTATCTCTTCATAGTTGGAATATCCATGCTCTTAACCGGTTTTATACACACTTTTTTACAGGCACTACTATTACGTAGCTTAACAGGTGCTGGATCTGGAGGAGCAAATATACCTGCTATGATTCTCCCATCAATTTGGTATTCCGCTAACAGAAGAGGCTTAGCCGCTGGAATTATCGCCTCTGGAAGTGGTTTAGGATTAATAATTACAGGATTTCTTGTACCACACATCAATACCATTTTCGATAATGAGGGATGGCGATATTCATGGATAACACTTGGATCCATCACCCTTCTCTTCACTGCTATATGCGCAATTACTATAAAGAATCCTATCACAAACAGATCTTCTATACATACAAAATCTAAAATTTTAGGATGGAAAAGATTAACTTCGGATACATTACTTTGGAAGATAGGTTTCACATATTCTATGTTCGGGATATCCTATATCATATATGTCACATTTTTTGGAGCTTACCTTATCAATGAAATATATTTAACCACAGAAACTACTGGTTTATTATGGGCACTAGTTGGAGGCCTAAGCTTATTCAGTGGCCCATTATGGGGACATATCTCCGACAGAATTGGAAGAGGAAATACTCTTACGCTAGTCTACTCTATTCAATCTCTCTCCTATTATCTATTTAGTACTACTGAAATTTTTCCACTTTATTTATCCATTGTTTTATTTGGGATAACTGCCTGGAGTATCCCTTCAATAATAGCTGCATATTCAAGTGACCATTTAGGACCTACATTAGCTTTCTCAGCCTTGGGCTTCTTAACCTTGTTTTTTGGTGTTGGACAGGCTATAGGCCCCTCTACTGCAGGCTATATCGCTGATGTAACTCATACTTTCACATCTTCTTTTCTTCTCTCATCAGCTATGGCAGCTCTTGGATGTTTTTTGAGCATAAAGTTTCTTAGAAAATATTAAGATTTCACTTCTCTTCTAGTTTTATTAAAAACCTATGTCTCTACCTAGCCGAAAAGGTGATTACTACCCCTACTCTTAAATGCAACTCCCTGAAATCCCATGATTCTAATGTACTTATTTTTCGTATATTGGGGAGCTCTTACTGCTCTATTACTCATTGTTATTCTATTGCTTACTTCATGAAGAACCATATGCTATTCTTTGTTTGATTTCTTGTTGACTTTTATAAGGTAGTTTATGCTCCAATCAACTTTTCTTTGCTTCGAGTTGGAATACGAGTAAATAACATTATCTAATAATTCCAAGTTACACTTCTTACACATCTTGTTTTCGATTGGATTCGGTTCATTGCAATTATTGCAGATTGTAACCGCATTCATAAAACAGAAAACACTGTTATAATGATATTTAAGCCTATATCCGAATTCAGTTAAAAAGTAGAGAAAAAAACCATTCACACAGGGGGTTAGCCAAAGCAAAAGAGGTGTTAAAACAAGTTTTTAATGTTCTCACCTGTTAAACTAAAAATATTACTAATTCAGCTGTCAAACAAACTAGCTAGATGGAAAGTATGATCTTCGGTATTTGATTAATTTGTTCAAACTCCATATCTCAGCTTGTACTTCACTTAATCTCTTTTTTTCTCTTATTTGATAGATATGATACATTTCATGAGCTGTCACAGTGATTATCGATTCTTTCCAATTTTTAATCGTGTAGGTAGGAGCCGTCTTTAATTTAGGATAAGAAAATATAATAGGAAACTTATCAGGCGATCCTATTCTAACTATAATCAAGTCATTAATGCCATCTGACACTTTGATTATTCGATTATTTCCGATATCATGCCAAGCTCTTCCTGCAAAAACTTGTTTTGAATTCTTAACATGAACTTCAATTCCTGTTGTATCAAAGTTATCCGCAGCAAATAGTACTAAACTATCAACTAATTTAGTTGGATATCTACTTGTATTCTTGATTTCCATTACTGAAAATTCATAAGAAGCAATAAGGAATTATATAACAATAATAAGTGGAATTTTTGTTGTGGATAATGAAAAATATTACATTTCAGTGATCGAATTTTATATTTAAAAATATTATTATCAAGAATAATAGTGAAAACACTTTTAACCTATCTATTATTTTCACCAGAATATCCGGATAATAAAGGGATTATGTGGTATAGTGTTGCGTTGAGTGCTGTGCTGCTTTCTTTTGAGTTGGATGCAAGGGTGGGAGTGGAGGGGGAATCCTCAATGCTTTTGAAATAATAATAGCTTCTGCAAGGGATGCGTTCGAAACTGCTTGTATGATCATTGTTGGTGCTGATTTTTGAGAGTCGTGATTTTCCATAATCTTTTGTAATTCATTTTCTGAACCCGTTATCCGACATCTACCTTTTATTGTAATTTGCGCTAAAGGTGGGGTATAATTAATAAAAAAGATGTATGGGGCTTCTAACGTAGAAGCAGTATGTCTTTCTATACCTGATATATTCACATTAATACCGATTTGAACATGTGGTGGAAGTGGTTTGTTAAATTCCCATAATCGTTCTGAGTTGATGCTTGTAATGAATACATTAACCTTTACAGTAACAGAATTTCTCTTCTTATTTACATCTTTATTATCCATTACTCTCACATTAAAGACATGCTTCCACCAGGCATTATCATATTTAAATAAAGTGTTTACTCAATCGTAAGATTCTATCTAAGATACGAAATTTGATGAAGCGCTATAGGAGAGGGATAAAACGAAGCTTAAAGTGATCAAATTAAAAACACCCCTCTGGAAACCCGGCACCAACTATCTTCACCTTATACTGACTAGGATTAAAGATTATGTAGAAACAGGCGATACGTTAGTTATCTCAGAGAAGCCTTTAGCGGTTGCATTAGGATCTGTTTATGATGAATCACTATTACAATCAAGTAGATTAGCTAAGATACTTGCTCAATTCTGGATACCGAAAATATGGGGGCGATGTCTTGGCCCATTTACTAAAATGAGTATTGAAAATATTCATCATTTACAAGCATATCCATTGAAAGAAGGTGCCAAGCATAAGCAACTTGCTTTACAGTTGCAGGGTTTATTCGCTGCGTTAAAACCATGGTCTGAGGGAGGAGTTGATGTAACCAACTTACCTTATTCGTATAGTGTATCGCCGATAAAATCCCCCGTAATTGTAACAGATATAATTCAACAAAGAATTTATCATGTTCTGAATAAAAAAATAAATGTACTTATCTCAGATTCTGATAAAACTTATTTATTTAAAAATATTGGATTTTCCTCAAGACCTTCAACGATTCAAGGATTAGTTAATGGAGGCTTCTTATCTTTTATTATTGGAAGAAAATTTCATCTTCCTGCTTATGCTACTCCAGTTGCTCATTCCGGATCACCATATTCAGTACCTTTTCTACTTAAGCTTACTTCTTTAGCTGATCGAGTGATGGGATCAGGAACTGGTCCTACAGCATGGGACATGGCACAACAGTTTTCATCAGGATTAACTCAGGTAACTTGGGAGATGCTTTCAAACATTTCTCATTATCCAGTCTCTCTAATAAGAATAACAAAATAATAAGACACTTCTTTAATATTATGTCTTATTCATTAGTTACACTATGGTTTGACACCATATAAAATAGCTACACTAATACTTGAACAAACGAGATCAGCAGTTGTTCCGGGATTCATGCTGTTACCCTCGCTTCTTAATAAGTTATCTAATTGTGTAATTAAGTGTCTACCTTTTACTGTTTTTACTCCATCTTCATCTATTATTTGCTGAGCCTTATACCGTATTTTTTCAGCTGTTTTTACATCAATCTTTCGAATAATTAAAGTATCCAGTTCCTTGGACAAAATTGTTAAAAATGTTTGGATGACTGCAGTGTTGATGTCTTCTGTTTCCTTAATTTCATTAATAAAAGTAGGAAATCCAACTGTAAATGTAATTGAGAAATCAGTAATCCATTCTCTTGCTATAGTATCCCAAGGCGCTGCAATTTTAAACACATCAATAGGTGACATATTCTCCTTTAAAATAGTTTTTTGAGAATTTTTTTTTGTAACATCGAGTTTTTCGCTCTCACCTAATCCTCCAGGATTGACTTCTTTAATAGCTTTAAAGATAGAAATCGCGTCATTAGGTGTAGTTTTATTTAGGATCGAAGAGAGAGACCTTCGCAATTTAGTGGGTGTTAGTACATATTGCCTTGAAGCTAATCCAGCAGCGAAAGCCAGAGGTGTTAAAAGTAGAATTACACCAAGACTTGTATTTCCACCTTTCTGCCATTTCAGCATTTCTCTGCATCCAGTAAAAACAAGATCACCAATTAGATGATCCAAGGAATTCTTGTTATCCAATCCCCTTTGAGCTGCCATCCTCCATATGGGAAAAAGAGCAGATGATGAAGCAAGAAAATGTTCATATTTCATATCTTGAAAATCACGAGAACGATCAACATTTCCAGGCTTAGGATACGCACTAACTTCTAAAAGCATCGCCAACTGTAAAGAAGTAGCAATATTATCTGCTTTTGTGATACTCCTCATAAACTATCACGTATCGCTATCCATATTTGTATATTATCTAAGTATAAAAAAATAGTAATACATAAGGTAAATATGGGTAAACTCTTCTTTAACAATATGAATAATGCTATGGAGAATAATATTATCGTTATATCCTGTAACTCTGTTCATAAGAATTTTTATAGCAAAGTGGTGCTAGGAGGCACCTTCACTATAATTCATAAAGGCCATGAACAGATTATTAAGTGCGCATGTAAAGTAGGTTTAAAAGTAATTATTGGATTAACGACAGATAGCTTTGTTGAAAAGATGCATAAATCTCATCCGATATTATCTTATAAAACAAGGAGAAGACAACTTACCAAATTTTTACAAACTAATAATATAATGAAAGGAGTTAAAATAGTCCCCTTAAATGATCAGTATGGATTAGCAATATTAGATACGAGTATTGACGCCATCGTTGTAAGCAAAAATACTCTTAAAACAGCAAATGAAATCAATGCTATACGAATGACAAAAAAACTCAAACCTCTTGACATCATACTTATTAATACTTTCTATGCTGAAGATGGAAAACAATTATCAACAACAAGAATATTAAATGATATTATAGACAAAAAAGGAAAACTGAAGAAATAAATTGATCCAGTAAAGAAAGTTGAAATCACTATGCCTGCAAATTTAACTGAAGAAGCTAAAGCTAAATGGCTTCAAGCTTCACAAACGAGAGATCCGAAAGAAAAATTACGACTTCTTCAAGAATTTCATTCTTCTATACCTAAACATAAAGGAAATGAAAAACTGAGAATGCAAATTAAACGAAAAATTTCCACTCTAAAGATGGAAATTGAAGAAAAGAAGAATAAAAAGTCAAAGATTCACTCTTTTAAAATAGAAAAAACGAGTGCGGCGATTATTTCACTATTAGGTTTTCCAAACTCAGGAAAGAGTACTTTAATACAGTTCTTAACTAGAGCAAATCCAATCATTAGTAATATTCCCTTTACCACTCAGGAACCAATTATAGGTAGCTTACAATATGAAGATATTCAGTTTCAACTAGTTGAACTTCCCTCAATTCCGTTAACATTTAAGGTAAATTCATCAAAACAAATATTGCATCTATGTGATGGTATACTCCTTATAATAGACACTAAAGAGGATGTTGATCAGCAACTTCAACAGATGCTACAGCTTCTTGAAGAAAATGGAATTAGCATACAGCAAAGAAATTTTGATATTGATATCACTCGTTGTGAAGGAGGTGGTCTAAGAATAATATCTCAGGCAGAATATGAAGATTGTACCCTAGACGATATAAAGAAATTATTAACTCAATATCGATATAGAAATGCAATAGTTAAACTATCAGGTAAAATCGGAATAAAAGATTTTGAAGAATCCTTACTGGGAGAAGTATCCGGTTATAAACCAGCTCTACTATTATTTAATAAACAAGAGAATATAACCAAAGCATCAAGTCAATTTAGTAAGTTATGCAATGAAACACCTTGTATCAATATTTCCTTTAAATCAAAAAAGATAATGGAAACTATTGGTAGAGCTCTTTTTGAAGTATTAGGAATAATTCGAGTGTATACAAAAGAACCAGGTGAGCGGTTTCACTCTGAAAAACCTTTTATCTTTAAAAAACAAGTTACAGTATCGAATCTTGCAAAACACATACATTCTCGATTCTTACACAATTTTAAATATGCAAAAGTATGGGGAGTTAGCGCAAAATATCCAGGGGAGAAAGTAGGATTAGATCATATCCTAGCAGACAAAGATATTATAGAGTTACGAATAAAATGAAAAATCATATTCTGGATAACATGATGAATATCGATTAACGTATTATTACCTATCACATTATTTATAGAGGATAAAATATTATTTCTTCAATATCTGTAAATATAATCTTCACATAAAAGTATAGAATATTATGGTGATAAACAGTTATGCTCTCCAAGGTAGCCATAGTTAAGGATTCAAATCACGTTTCTGCGGTAAATAAAGTTCTAGATTTAATAAACGCAAAGGAGATTATATCATCTGTAAAAAAGGTTCTCATAAAACCTAATTATTTAACAGCTAAGCTTCCTGATAGTGGAGTGACAACAAATACACATATTGTATCCACTGTTATAGATTTTGTAAAGAGATATGGAACAACAGATATTATTGTAGCGGATGGAGGATGGTCAGATACCGATCGCACTTTTGATACTGTCGGAATTAGAGAGATTGCAGAAAAGAAAAAGATACAGTTAGTGGATTTGAATGATGATAAAAGAGTTAAAGTAAAGATTCCTCATGCATCTGTATTAAAAGAGGTGAATATCGCCAAAACAGTTTTAGATTGTGATGCAATTATCAATATTCCTAAGTTAAAGATACATTCTTTTGCTAAAGTAACGCTATGTATAAAAAATTTAATGGGAGTCACTTTACCTAAAAATAGTATGCATACACAATTAGATTATAAATTAGCTGATCTCGCTACATATCTGAAACCCTTGTTTAATATTATCGATGGAACAGTAGGATGTGAACGGAATGAGCATTCAGGAGATCCTGTACCAATGGATCTGATCATCGGTGGAAAAGATATTGTTGCTATGGATACTGTTGGATCTCTTGTAATGGGCGTAGATCCATATGAAGTAGATTATATTAGATATACTGCACAAAAAAAGGTTGGAACCATGAATTTAAATGAAATCGATATACTAGGCGAATCCATTGAAAATGTCAAAAAAATTTTCAAGCAATAATTAAATTATTTATCTCTGTGAATTAGGTTAGATTTGAACAGAAATTTTCTATTCGATCTAACCCCTCCTCCAAATCTTTAAAAGAGGCTGCGTAACTTATTCGAATGTTTTGATCTGCACCAAAAGATTCTCCAGGTATTAATGCTACTAGTTGATCGGTTAACAATTGAGATGTGAACTTATAGGGAGGAATCTTTAATGCTGAAATATCAGGGAAGGCGTAAAATGCACCTTCAGGTTTAAGACAGGTAATCCCCTCTATTTCATTTAATCTTGAGGTAACATATTTTCTACGTTTATCAAAGGCTTTAACCATCATTTCTACTTGGTTTTGTGGTCCATTTAATGCTTCCACAGCAGCTTTTTGAGCAATACTTGTAGGATTACTAGTTGAGTGACTCTGTATCTTAGATATAGCCTTAGATAATTCGTTGACACAAGCAGTGTAACCAATTCTCCATCCAGTCATTGCATATGTTTTAGAAAGAGAACTTATTGTCACAGTTTTAGTATATACCTCATCACTTAAAGAAGCAAAACTTGTATGTTCCTTTGCGTCATAAGTAAAATATTCATAAACCTCGTCCGATATAACAATAATATTATTTTCAAGGATAATATCTGCTATTTTACTAAGTTCTTTTTTAGTATAGGTCATACCCGTTGGATTGGATGGATAGTTTAAGATTAAAGCTTTTGAAGATTTACTAATATGGTCTTCGAGTATATCAGGTTGAAGTTTATAATTACTATCAGTTGAAATATATTGAGGAACTCCACCAAGAATTAACACTTGAGCTGGATAGCTCACCCAATACGGTGAAGGGATGAGCACTTCATCTTTAGCATTAAGAATCACTTGTAATATATTAAAGATACTATGCTTTGCACCACATGAAATACAAATATTATCGGGTTGATACGATAGCTTATTAAACTTTTTAAATTTCTGTGCTATAGCTTCCTTTAACTCTAATATACCTGTTGCTGGAGTATAACGTGTAAAATTATTTCTAATCGCTTGTATTGCCGCAGTTTTAACATTGTCAGCTGTATTGAAATCCGGTTCTCCAGCACCCAAGTTAATAACAAGATCACCTCTTTTAGTCATCTCATTTGCTTGAGCAGTTATCTGAAGAGTAACGCTTGGCTTTAATTCTAGTATTTTCGCGGAAATAATATTTATTGGTAAGGTATTGTTTTCTTTCAAGGGAACATCTCCTTTAATATATATCTCATTTCATCTAAACGATGAATAGAAATAATATTAGTTTTTTTAGCAAATTTCTTTTCTCTATCAAGAAATATTGTATTGATTCCGATCTCTGAGGGAGCAACAACGTCAAATTTCCAGTTATCTCCAATATGTATGATTTGACCTGGAGATATATTTAGTATTTCACATACTTTTTTAAAATAGTTTCCTGTTTTCTTTATTTGCTTAAAATCTGAGGTTGATGAAAATATTTGTGTAAAATACTGTTTGATTTTAGTTGAAGCAAGTTCTACATTAAGGAACTCTCGTGGACAATTCGAGTTTATAACTAATTGATAATCCTTTGATAAATCTTCTAAAGTAGAGGGGACCTCTTCGTATACTTTAATTTGAGAAATATATCTATTTAATACATTCTTCCAGTCTTCGTCTAAGTTAAAGCGTTTAAACCAATATTTAATATCATACCATTCAAGTCTCTCATCCCCTATCTCATCATATGCTTGAATTACTCTTCTTACAGCTTCATCTCGGCTTATTCCCCTCTTTTTCGCATATGACGATGGAATTCCTTCAAACCAAAAAGCATCGATGAATGAGGTATCAACCAGTGTACCATCCATATCAAAAGATAAAATTTCCTTCATATTTATTTCCCTATTCTACTATCATATGTGCCTAAACATTTTTCGCATCAAGATAGTTCTCCCAGTAGTCCGCAATGTCTCTAAGACGATTACTAAATTGCCGACTTAGCCTAGTAGGAAAATTTCGATATTTCTTATCTAGAATTCCTGCTCGCAGCATTGCCTTATAAGTATCACTGAGGGTTTGAGTGCTAATTTTGATTTTTTTAAATACTTGATATCTAATCTCCAGTAGATACATTGGTTTCTTGGATTCAATAAGAATCTGGATAATCAGTTTTGATACTTCCTGCTTTTTAATGCTATGAGGGAAAATAATTTTACAAAATGTATCTAAGTCGACAATCTGTTTACTCGTTACTTTTTTATCAATTTTGGGGAAGATCCAAATCCATTTCTTTTGGCGTTCTTTGTAATAATCAGTCATGTTAATATTACTTTTAAACATTGTATCCATCCTAACAATTTTACTTGAACGATTGTTGTCTTATTTATAATAATGTTTTTTTTCATTAACTAATTACTAGCTAATCAATGACTAATGACTAATGTTAGAGTAAATATGTAAATAAATTATTTTATCTTTATTCGGTAAGTACCAAGTTATTCAAGTATTTGAAGTTAATATTTAGGAAGGAATTTGTTATGGATAATCGTTTACTAGTAAAAACGATTGGAGTTATTTTGCTCTCTACAATTATCGGAATATGGCTTGATCGTTCAATTGAAAATTGGGATGATAACTAATTTATGTATCTTCCAATACTTAGAAAATAGTATTCGAATTTGTTCTTAAAAGATAGTTCCATTGTTATAATTAAAATTATAGTTCACTTAACAAATCTACGAGAGCCTGTGACATTACGGGTTGGGAAATGTTGTGAGGCCTAAGTTAATATCCATCTACAACAAAGAATTTTATCATCGCGAGGTAGTAAAGAAACTTATCTCGGAGGCGAATGTAAAGTTTGGGTCATTCTTACCTTTAGGTAGAGATCTAAGCAAGAAAATATTAGGAATTATTGGACTTGGACGTATTGGTACTGAAGTAGCAAAAAGGGCATTTTCATTCGATATTACAATTATGTATACTGATATCATTCGAAATAAAGAAGCAGAACAACTCTTTAACGCAACATATCTTCCACTCGAAGAACTTTTAAGAAAATCAGATTATATTTCCATTCATCTTCCATTAACAAAAGAAACTCGAGAATTAATTAGTGATGATCAATTGAAGTTAATGAAGAAGAGTGCGTATTTAGTTAATACTTTGAGAAGAGCAATTATCAACCAGAAAGATCTTACGAATGCATTTCATGAAAAAAGGATTGCTGGTGCTGGATTAGATGTATTTACTATTCAACCAATTCCTGGAGATGATCCTATTTTAAAATTTGATAACGTAATCTTATCGCGCCTAATGTGTTCCGCTACTGTGGAAACCTTTAAACGTATAGGATTGACTGCTATAGATAATATTTTACGTGTATTGCATGGAGCTCCTCCAAAGAATCTTGTTCCAGAACAATACGGAAAAACATTTTAAAAAATGTATATCGTTTACATTTTTTAAAGATTTAATGAGTTTATGTTCTATAATCGATAATCATTTACTATATTTTTCAGCAAACTTTTTTATTTGGTACTCCCATTCACGTCCAACTAGTTCAACCTCAGTTGCATCATTATTTGATATTGTTACGTTAATATATCCACCTCCACCTTCAAAATTTATGCAGCAATATCCCTTCTCTTTAACTTTTAGTCCCACATTTCTGAAAAATTGTTCAGCTGAATCGATAATCTCTTCTGTTTTCAGCGAAGTCTTAAAAGACATTCTAATAATTTTTGCCATCTCCTAATATAAGTTTAAAATCTAACTATCTTCTTCTAAAGAAGTATCTTTAGATTCTTCCTCAAAGATGTCAAAATGCTCTTGTACCTTTTTAGAAAGATCGTCAATAGTCTCTTGTTTTTGCTCAACTTGTTGTTGAAGTGGAGGAAGTACTCGATACCCTTGTTCATCTCTATAAATAGTTATTTCAGCCGCATTCTCATAGGTCTCATTAGCTAACCCACGTATCTGAATACGAATAACATCTGCGTTTGGATTTTTTGTTCCAGGCCATATTGCAATAGATAATCTAGGTGATTCAAGTTTATTAATGGATTCCTTTATTAAATCAATTCCAAATTTATCTCTTGGAGGTGCCATGACTATTGTATAAATCATTTTATATTATAAATATTATTATATTAGCCAGCAATCCATTAAATTATAGCTTAAAAATAACCTGATTGATCCTATTATTCTTATTTTAGGATTTGATAAATTAAAAATTTATTTACTCTTTAATAAATTATAAGTTACCATTATCATATACTTAGTTAGTATTAAGTTACTTTTAATCTTTCACTAATCTAACTTATCATTTGAATGGATCTAGACGCTTATTCTGATAATCTAACCTTTTTTAGTAGCCTTTATAATAATTAATAATGATCATTACATATATACAAATATTGGATGGAACAACCTTGGTGATTGAAAATACCATCGGTGTTATAGGGATCGGAAAAATAGGCGAATCTATGATTTCTGGATTTATATCTTCAAAAATTATAGATAATTCAAATCTTTTTGCCACCGATATTAGAATTGAACGTAGACAGGAAATATCAACAAAATATAATATAAAGTGTTATAACTCTAACGCTGAATTAGCACATAAAGCTGATATTCTAATCATATCTGTTAAACCTACAGATGTTAAGAAAGTGTTACATGACATTTCTGGTATTATTTCTAGCTCTAATCTGATAATAACTATAGCAGCGGGCGTAGCAATTAATTATTTCAAGAAACATCTACCTAATGATGTTCCTATAATTAGGGCAATGCCTAATATTGCTGTTCTTACCCGTGAGGGGATGACAGCTATTGCTGCAGGTCCAAATGTGGCTACAGGTCACATTGAGTCTGCTTCTGAAATATTTAAAGCCGTAGGGAAAATCGTTCTTATTGAAGAGAAATACTTGGATGCAGTTACAGGATTAAGTGGAAGTGGACCAGCATATATTTATGTAGTGATTGAAGCGCTAACTGAGGCAGGAGTAAAAGTAGGTTTAGCTCGTGAAGTAGCATCACTTCTCGCAGCTCAAACAGCTTTAGGAGCAGCTAGTGTAGTTCTAAAGACACAAGAACATCCTGCTCGTCTGAAGGATATGGTAACAACTCCTGGTGGCACGACTATTGAAGGATTACTCCAACTAGAAGAGGGAAAAGTGAGGATGGCATTTATCAATGCCGTCATCAAAGCAACTGAAAAAGCAAAAGATTTAGTTGTTAATGGCTAACTTCTTGTATCTTGTACTTCGACAAGTGAAATCTCTTTCAAAGCCTTTAACGCTTTTTCGATTATTCTCCCTTCTTTGGATCGCCGTGGAATCGAGACTCTGTTTTTTTTAGGTATCTTCAGAATTATAATATCTTGCTTATCTATCTTGAGCATGATAGGTTGACCAATATATCTGCTGTCGACAGTAAATATATATGAACTCTTTGATTCTTTTAATTGAAATGGTATCAGTGATTCTTTATGAATCATGTCTCGTGGTTCAACATCAAGCTTTAATCCTAGACTCTTTTCTAACCTAGCTATCCTTTCTCCTCTTCTTCCGATTAGACGAGGAATAGCTTTTTCATTCATCTTGATTAGTGCTCTATTGGACGCAATAATCTTTACTTCAGCGTATGGATCATATCTCTTAATTCTCTGTAGAATTTTTTCTTGAGTAACCCTCTCTATAGTTGATTCTTGTTGTATATCCACTGGGACAATAATATTCTCTTCTCCAAAAGTATAAATTTCATAGTGTAATTTATCAGTCTCTAAATTTTTCACTTCCACGATAGGTCGAGCAAGATCCATGTCCATCATTCCACTTGGAACTCTTATAATCATTGAAAGAGTAAATACCGATTCAACTCTTCCCTCAAGAATATAGATAACCGTATCAACGATATGTGGAATAACGCCGATTTCGATTCTACTCATAAATCGCTGTATCGCATCAATAGGATTAGTCGCGTGAATAACTCCTATCATCCCAACACCAGCCGATCGTAAATCTGAAAAAACATCAAAATCCTTAGTTTTTCGTATTTCATCAAAGATCGAGTAATCCGGTCTAACAAGAAGAAGAATATCCGCTGTATTTTCAAAACTCCCCTCAAGAGGAGCATATTGAGTGATATGTGGACCGACTTGTAAATCACGGGGAGACTCTAATGTTTTAACTATCTTACCTATTCCTGAAAAAAAATCAGCTAATGATGAAGCAAAAGTAGTTTTTCCGGAACCGGGAGGCCCTGCTACTAGAATACCTTCCGCTCGATCTTTAAATCGCTCCATTAATTTATCTGATATAGAATAGTCTTCTAATTTTAATTCTATAATAGGTCGAACAATTGTTATCTCAATACCATCTGAGAAAGGTGGTCTCGCAATTGCTATTCTATATTGAGACAATTGAATAACCATAGCTCCACTCATATCAATCTCTATAAATGCATTCTTTCGTGTTCCTATAGCATTCATAATCTCTTTAATAATAAGATCTAATTCATCTCGAGAACAAGGATCTTTCCTTAAGGTAACAAGTTCAAATTGACCTGGTTTCCCAATCTTACCTAGTGGTGAAACTGATTCTTTCAAATGTACACTCAAAGTATTCGAAGAAAAAAATGATTCAAAACGTAGTTCCTTTATTTCTCTTGCTAAAAGTAATTTTGATGGTACTCCCTGAATTTTAGCTACTTTATTTTGAATCACATCACTAGTATAGAGAACACCTTTATTGTCTTTTGCTACTCCAATTATGATATTATCAATTAACTCATTTTGCCGCAGATGAACATCGCTTAGCCGTTCACCCTCAAAGATGATAACAATATTTTTTTTATCACAAATTGATCTAATCTTACCGAGTTCATCAATACCAAACCCACCCAATTCTCTCTTTCTTAAAGCCAATGAGTGTAGTTCGTCTACAACAGCATAAGGTATCACTATTTTTATATTTGTTTCTTCGGATAGTAAATGGCTGAATGCTCCATCTATTATCACTGAAGTATCTGGAATAATTATTTTGATATTTTTTGAGTTCATTTTTGAATTATCCACTAACTTCACGTTTCAACTTACTATTCGTTGATATCTCTTATTATTAACTAGCCATTTTTATTAGTAACTATTAATAAGGATATTTTATTTGGTGATTCGAGGCATGAATTTGGCACTCGACTTTTAAAGGCTATTAAACTAACATAGTGTAATGAATGTTCAGAGATATGGAGTTTTGGATTTGAAAATCCATTAAATATGTCATATGAAGCCGTTTAATTTTTCTTTTTTTCAATAAAAGAAGAACGTAAAGAATATCGCCATCACTTCTCATTCTATAGTCATACTAAAAAATTGTCTTGAATTCACGACAAAACTTAGAAATAATGAATATAAAAATGTATTACGACAATTGCAGCTAGCTAGTAATCTGTGGAGATGATGGTTTATGATGAATTCTCAAGAGTTAGCGACTGCAATAAAAGATAAGATCCCGCTTGTTGTTTTAATTTTGAATGATAATGCTTTTGGATTTATTAAATGGAAACAGAAAAGTAAAGGTTTTATAGATTTCGGATTAGATCTACTAAATCCCGATTTTGTTAGTTATGCTGAAAGTTATGGTCAAGTAGGTTTTCAAGTGAAAAAAGATGATAAACTAGATAAAGTTCTAAGGAATGCTTTTTCCATTAATAAACTAGTAGTTGTTAATTGTCCAATTGATTATTCAAAAAATTATGAAATATTTTCCGAAGAACTGGGTAATATGGTTTGTAAAATATAGTTTGTTATTTTTCTTTTGTTAAATTGGGTTGTGTCACTTTTCGGTAATCAAGAATTCTGTCTAATTCTTCTTTTTTCAGTAATTTTTTTTTGGATATCACTTCGAAAATGCTCTCACCCGTCTTTAAGCTTTCTTGGACAACTTCCGATGCTTTATCGTATCCAATATATGGGTTTAATAATGTGGCGAGACCCGCACTATGCTCAAAATAATATTTACAGATGTTATCATTTGCTGTAATTTTTTTTACACACTTATCTGTGAAAGTCTCAATACTCTTGATTAGTATGCTAGTACTTTCAATCAGGTTCTTAGCGATTAAAGGTGTCATGACATTCATGTCTAAATGCCCTCTTTGTGTACACAAGCTGATTGCATGATCATTTCCTATTACTTGAAAACATACCATTGATAACATTTCTACTATGCTTGGATTTACTTTCCCGGGCATTATACTGCTACCCGGTTCAACTGGGGGGAGATTAATCTCTCGTAATCCAGTATTTGGACCTGAACTTAATAGCATTAGATCATTAGCTTGTTTGAGTAAATCAACAGCTAGCATTCGTAAAGTACTTGAAGTTTCCAAAAATAGTGTAATATTTTGTGTAAAATAGATGGTATCTTTCGCTTCTTCCCATTGAATATTGTTAATTTTTTGTAAGTGCTTAAGTATTTTCTTTGTAAAATCGGGGTATGTATTTATTCCAGTTCCTACAGCATTCTTTCCTATATTTAATATTTTTAAATTTCGGTAAAGCGCTTTTATTCTCAAAATATTTTCTTTTATTGAAGTTGCATAAGCATGAAACTCTTGACCTAATGTTATTGGGACAGCATCTTGGAGATGAGTTCTACTTGATTTTAGAATAGACTTGAACTCTTCACTTTTTTTCATCAGATTATTTCGTAATGAGATTAGCGAATGTAGGAGTAATTCTAATTGTTTGTATGTAGCTATCTTTATAGCAGTTGGAAAAACATTGTTAGATGATTGACCCATATTAACATCATCATTCGGATGAACTATCGAATAATTACCTTTGCTTTCGCCGAGTAGTTCAATAGCTATATTAGCTATAACTTCATTTACATTCATATGTGTAGGTGTACCGGCGCCTGCTTGAAACGCATCAACCACAAATTCTTTATCATAATTTCCTATTAAAATTTCTTTTGCTGCTTTAATAATTGCATTACCTTTCTTTTGCTCTAATAGATTCAATTCAATATTTGCGTGAGCTGCAGCTATTTTAACTTCAGCAAGAGCGTAAATTATTTGAAGAGGTAAGGGATGACCAATAATATTAAAACTTTCTTTTGCCCGTTGTGTATGGATGCCATAATATGCTGCTAATGGAACCTTTTTTTCCCCTAGATAATCTCTCTCTACCCGGAACGTCATAGGATGTTTCTCCTCTCACTTAAGATAAATAAAGATCATTAGAATAAATATATCCTAATCGATTTAATGAAGTAATCCATGAAAAATTCAAATAATTTGTTTTCATAAATTATATTAGAGTCGATATATTATCTCTACTTTATTTGTTAAAAAGGGAGTGATAATATGACTGTAGAAGATAATGCAGAAAATGAAGAGATCTGTAAAAGATTTTGTGGTGATTGTCCCAGTTACCCTAGTGAGTCTAATGAATGGCTTTTTTGCGCTCGAGGAAAAAATAGTAAAGGTATAGAGCGAGAGGGTTGTCTTTGTACTGGATGTGATCTCTTCGAAAAATATCAATTGACCACAACCTATTATTGTGATGTTGGAGCGGAAGAGTAGAAATAATCAAGAATAATCTTTCTCAATGATATTCGCGTACGTTGTTAACTATTTTTTTGAGAGGTTGTGATTTGAGAGGTTGTGATTAGTTAGATTTTGATTCTCATCACATCTCTTATAATATATATTTGAAGATCTATATTGATGAATTATAATTTTTTTGTCTTGCATACGGTGAGAGAACATGTACCTATCTAATAGTAAGATTCGTCAATCTTCGATCCATCTACCCATTATAGCAGTATTCTCCGTTGTGTATGGATTTATTCGTTTTATCCCTATCATACCTTGGATTGGAGGTTCAGGTTTTTTCACCTTAGCAGATTTTTTTATACCTTTCATTGCAATTCTCTTTGGCCCTTTTATAAGCAGTTTAATTATTGTAATTGGAACGATTATAGGATTCCTCTCCGGCCGTATTTCTTTCTTTGGTTTGGATTTTTTGCCTGCAGTAATTAATGCATTAATAATTGGTTTTATGTTAAGAAAAAAGTTCCTACTATCGATTTTTTTATTTTCAATATTAATCATATGTTTTTTCATTCATCCCTTTACTATGAAATTTGTGGAAGTAAAGAATATCTTAATTCCTTTTATTTGGATGCATTTATTTGCTTACATACTTCTCTTGTCTCCTTTAAGTAGAAGATCCGTTCTTTTAATAAACAAAATTTTTACTAGTGAAAATTTTAAAGGATTAAAAATCTTTAATTATGTTTTTTCTTTTGTCATAATATCCTTTATAGGATGCTTAGCGCAACATATAACTGGAAACTTGATATTTGCAACAGTGTCCGTATCCATATTGGGAATGACCTTATCAACCCTTTTTGGGATCTGGAAAGTTGTTTTTTTTGTCTACCCATTTGAAAGAATTATCATATCTTTATTTGCGAGTATTATCTGTATATTCTGCGTTCCGCCACTAGTTAAATCAAAAAAAATTAGATTATTTTTAACATACTAAACATATTATTATCAGGAATCATTACGTAAAGATAAGGAAGAGGAATATAATGACTAATCCTTCAAAAATTACTTTTAAACATATAGATCATATATGCGTAATCGTTGATGATATTTACAATACTTTGAAACAAGTAAAACAGTTTTTCAATATACCTCCTATAACAGTTAATGAATTAAAGTGCACATCTAAACTAAGAGGAAAAGAAGTAGGAAGATATATTCTTAGATCAGCATTTGTAGAAATCGCAGATAATATGATGATTGAATTCTTACAAATAGTAAAAGGAATATCCGTTGAACAAAGGTGGTTAAAAGTACATGGAGAAACTGTTCATCATATTGCCGTTGTTACTGATGATCTACAAAATGAAGCATCAAAATGGGAAAAGAAAGGTATAGAAATTCTTCAAGAAGATCATGGTAGATGGATTTATTTAAATACTGAAAAAATTTTAGGTATGAATATTGAGCTAGTTCATCCTAAAATGCTTGCATAATAAAATAGAAAAAAATAAACATTGAGCAGCAATACAACATTGAGTATCCCTGTACCAATGAAAATACTCTATAAAAAAATAATGTTTATAAAATATAACGTCGTTTAATTAAACACAATTTGGTGATAGAATTGAGTAGACCTTGGCCTCATGAAGGACATACAAACCACCTATGTAAAATTGTTGCTACCAAAGGAATAGACGATTTAAGAAGATATTCAAAGGAACCACATTGGATCTGTCTTACTTGTGGAAGAGTAGCAGAAAAGAAAGAAAATTTATGTGAACCAGATCCACTTTAGTCAACTATTTCTTAAAACCCACTTTTTTTTAGAATCCTCATAACATAGTTAATTATTAATTGGATAACCAAATTATTTCAATGGTATTAGATATCCCGCATACATAGTTTCTCTACCAATTACTTTGAAGTTTAATTTTCGTAAATATGATTCTAAAAATATTGGACGACATCCTCTAAGAAGTGAAGGAGATAATGTATAAATCCACTCATATATTTTCATATTATTATACCATTTACATCCTTTAATTAAACCAACAAAACCAAACTACCACGAGAACATAATACCCTCTTAAATTCACTTAAAACTTCTAAAAGTTTATTAATTTCAATTAAGTCAAATAGATAGTTACTGAAGACTAAATTAAAAGTCTAACCTTAAAAGAGAAGGCCATTAGCATCACTACGTTTTAAATTAGTGATAATTTCGAACTTATTTTTTTCATCAACATCTTTTGATTTATGAATCATTTTTTTAGAGATATCTAATCCATATACTCTCCCATTTTTCCCAGTTTTCTGTGCTAGTTATAGTAATATTGTGCCGGTACCCATTCCTACTTCTAATATTTTAGAACCATGTTGTATCTTTGAAATGTCTAATGCTTTACTTTTTGACTTTTTTCAAATCGATTAAGAAAAGTATAACCTAAACTTATCATATATTTTCTCTATCTTTTTTGGAGATAATGGCACTCGTTGAGTATCTGGTGTCATTAATACAACTCCATTTAAATAAAAGTATAACTGGTACATAATTCTTTAATTAAAAAAAATTTATAGATAAATGAGCAGTAATAATTATGATAATAAGCCCTTCCTTTATGTAATGTATTAATTTTCATCCAATATCGATTGAAAATGTTAGATATTAATCATTATACTGATGGTTAATGAGAAGTATTGTTTGTTCATTGCAGATCATCTGCTAATTTTGGATGGTAATTATATTTTTGTGATATTTAACGATACTGCTGGGTATTGGGTAGTTTATTTATTATGATGATAATATTTACTTTCGAATTATCGTTCCTATTTGTTCTCCATGAAGTGCCTTAGTAACATTACCTTGAATATGCCCATTAATAATATTTATTTCATTCACATTTTTTGTATCAATAAGTAATTCTACTGCTTTCCTTTCGAGTACCATATCTTCCATGTCCAGCTTAATAAGTTCGTCAGCAGTTATATTTTTTATTAACTCAGCTTGAGGATTAACTTGTGGCGGTTCCATGTATAGGCCATCCACATTTTTTATAAGAATACAACTCTTTGCACCAAGTACTTCCGCTATAAGAAGAGCACCTGTATCTGTTCGGTGAGGTGGAATAGATCCTATTCGTGGAGGCTGCTCATAGAGTTTATAGGGTGGTGAACCATGAATTACAGGTAATAAGCCGAGTGCAAGTAAACTAGGTAATTCCAACAGATCATCTGTATGTATTCTAGTTCCATTATATTTTGACAGCAGAATGGATATCATAATAGCATTTTGTTCACTAATTTTACCTGCTAATTCAGCTAAAACACCTGTCGGCATTCCTAGGTTAATTCCTATGTCTAATACATGTCTAACTCGCGCTCCTCCTCCTGTAATAATTAATAATTGATACTTCTTTGATAGCTGTCCTATTTCCTCTACTAAAGGTGAAACTATTTTTTTACCATAGTCAATAATACCATGCCCTCCAATCTTCAATACATTTAAATTTGGAGTAATTCTTATTTGATCTGAAAAATCAATAGTTTGCATCAATTTTTTTCGTGCAAGTGTTTCACCTAATAATGAAGACGAAATTTCTTGTCGCTTTATCATTTTATGATACCTCTGCTAAAATATTTATATCAAAACATATTTTAATATCATTTGTCATTTAAATATATCAATTGGTATATCAATTGATAATAAAATAGGAGAGAAAAATGGCCATTACAATATATTTAAGAGAACGAATAAAAGTCGGTAAAGGAACAAAACAACCTAGATTTCGTGTAATCGCAGTTTCTTCTAATGATGATGAAGATGTACAATTTGAACTTTTATCAGTTCATTTTAGGAAAGTAGAAATAGAACAGATAGCAAAAGAAATAGGAGCTAAACTCGTTTTTTTGAAGCCAATACCCGAAAGTGAACGAGGAAAAAAGAACCAATAATTCAAAAAAAGATTAAAGCCATTATTTACTAGTTGAAGTAATGTCTATGAAACCCTTTACTCTGGACGAGATAATAGAGGGGGCTGTCAAGACTATTCTCTTCATCAATAAACAAATAACAATAACTTTTTCTGAAAAATTGATCTCTTTTAGATTACCTACAACTCGTCAACTAGCGCAGCAACTACGAATCCCACACTATTATATTCTTCCTTTTATCGCTTTAATGGAAAAAGAAAAGCTAATTACACGATTTGAACGTATTGGTATTTCAACAACAAATGAAGGGAGTAAGCAATTGATGAAAATTCTACAAGATAAATATAATGACGAAGCTAAATTAATTGTTGGAACGTCATTATATAATGAATTGATAAGATCTATTAAGATTTTAAATAATAGATGATCCTGCTCCCTAACATAACAATCATCTTTTTTTATATTCGAGAAGTATAGATCATATACCTTTATTCCAATCAATTATCTCAATTATTGTATCATCTGGATCCTTAAAGAAAAAACATCTTCCTTTTCTTCCACTGCTTAAATCAACTGGGGTCCAATCTAATGTGATTGGAACTTTATCTTTTTTAATTTTATTATATACCGTGTCTGGATCATCTACGCTTAAACATAGATGACATATTCCTCGATCATTTTTACCTATTTCGCCTAAATCCGGTTCTTTAGAAGATTCAATAACTGAAAAAAGCTCTATTTCAACATCTCCTGATCTTAAATGTAATTCTAAGCCGCAGGGAGGTTCATCCATATAATCATATTGTTCAAATCCAAGATATTTAGAATAAAATTGTTTAGCACGATCGAAATCTGTAACTCGTATCGCAACATGTTCAATTTTCATTGCTATTCGAATTTTAAATCGTTAAGAAACCTTATAAATTTAGCTAGTTAATATCCATTATAACCCGATAAGTAATATGTAATATTGTCTTAATCTTTCAATAATTATTGATAAAAATCATGAACTAAATATATTTTATTTAACGACGTTTAGAAATGGCGTGTAAATATATGGATGTTGAAACTAATTTTCAGAGTAACTGGTTACAATAACTTTTCATAGAGTAGTTACCTCCTATTATCTACTCAACCGATTGAGAGGGAAGGCAGTAAAGAGTGGCTTTAGTTCGAAAACTGGCCATTAACAGCGGAAGCACTAAGATACAATCAGCAATAGCTCTAAAAAAGAAAATAATATATTTTGTTACAATTATTCTTTTGTTTTGTCTAGTTTTTATTATACGATCGGTAGTAGCATCTGAAAATATGATATTAAAAAGTTTTATCTTTCTATTTTCTAAAAATTATGTAATTCTAATCCTTTTCGGAAGTATCATTATATCATTTGTATATATGTTGAGATCAAATTCAAATTTTCAGATAGAAGGAGGAGTATGCAGATGCAAATTTTGTGGCCATACAATCCGAATTACTAATTTAACTTGTCCAGCGTGTGATAGAGACCAACACTGATTTTTATGATATATGATCTTTAAGCATTTTTAAGGAATTATACTATTTGTGATGCATTTGATAGTATAAAATCTTATTACATTTCATAATTAATATATAATGTTATGACGTATACATTATTTTTAAAGGACAGCTACCTCAAAGAATGTGATGCTACAGTAGTTTCAGTGAATGATGACAAATATGTTGTCTTAGATCAAACTATTTTTTATCCTAAAGGTGGAGGACAACCTTGTGATAGGGGTATATTCCAATGTGGTGATGACATTTATAA